>NZ_DFRG01000202.1:0-3556 GCF_002378135.1 Thioclava sp. UBA3469 | reverse complement strand
CGGCATGTCGCATTACTGGCTCGATTCCGGACAAAGCCAGATGCAGGCGCGCCATTGGGCTTTCGCCGCGCGGGACGGTGTCGATCATGCGCCGGATTGGGTTTCCGTCGCGCTGTTGCGCGATCCCGTCGACCGGCTGGTCAGCTGTTATTGCGACAAGTTCGGACGCAATCGAATGCAGGACTCGGTGCTGCACCACACGCGCTCGGTCTATGCGTTCTTCGCGGGCGGGGACGATCCGGACCGGGAGATGATCGAACGCGGATTGAGCTTTCGGCAGCTCTGTTTCTACATCAACGCCACCGCGCGCGAGGTGCAGGACAGCCATTGGGCCGCGCAGTGGAGCTACTTGCAAAATCGTCGCTGGGATCGGCTGTTCGCGCTGGAGAAGATCGAGAGTTTCGAGAATTTCCTGCGCGATCGCTTGCCGGAGGAGCTTCGCGACATCCGGTTGGGGCTGACCAATGCCGCGCAAAAGGCGCGCGGGCGGCCGTCCCGTAATCTCGCCGATGCGCTTCCGGGGGAGTGGATGGGCGCGCGCACGCCGCCCTATGAGGCGTTCCTGACAGACGATATTCGCGGCTTCATCGGCGACTATTACGCGCTCGATGCACGGCTGCATGCGCAGGCGCTTTCCGAGAGTTGAGCCGCAGCGGCCCCGCCGATCAGTCGCCTTCCGCCGGAATGCCAAGAAGCGTGATCGCCACGCCCAAAGCGGCGAGCGCCCAGAACGCGTAGCGTTTCGTGCCCTCGGTCTGCAGTGCGGCGAGCACCGCTTGCAGCGTGTAATAGCCCGCGAAGGCGCGCGACGCGTAGGAGATGATTTGGAACAGATCGGTCGTCCAAGTCAGCGCGATGCCTGCGCCGATCAACACCGGATAGGCCGCTTTTTGCGGGATCTTCCCGCGCGAAAACTCCGCGATCAGGCCGCCCGCGCCCCCGGTATCTGCCACGGCGGCGGAGAATTGCGCCGCCAGCGCTGCGGCCACCAGCATCGCGGGCAGGATCGGAGCGACGACGCGCATCATGTCGATGATCGCGGTCTCGGTCAGGTTATGGGCGTTGGGCGTGAAGATGTAAGCCAGCAGCGCGATATAGACCATGTAGATCGCGGTCGCGAGCATCTGCGCCCATTTCATCGCGGCGACGCGGGTGTCGGCATCGTAGCTCTTGCCCAGATACCGCGCGGTCTCGAACCCCTGCACGGTCACGATCAGGCCGAAGAGCAGCCGCAGCGAGTCCCACGGGCCCAGCGTCGGTGCATCGACCACCAGATCGCCGGCGACGGCCACCTTGCCGAAATAGACCGCCAGCCCGAGGATCAGACCGGCGATGATCGCGAGTTTGAGCGCGACCGAGGCATATTCCATCTGCTCGAGCCGTTTGAACCCTCCGGAGAACCCGGCGATGGCGACGATGGCGAGCATCGCCGTGGTTACCGCGCGGGCGGCGAAATCCGTGTTCCACGGCGTGAGCGAGACGGCGAAAGCCCCGAACAGGTTGAGGTAATAGGCGACCGAGATGACATAGGCGAAGGCGAGCGCGAGCTGCGCCACCTCTTCGATGCGCTTGATCACGGCGGTGTCGGGCACCTCCTCGGCGCGGATGTTGGCGCGCACGGCCGCGCCGAAAAACCATCCCAGACCGCACAAAGCCGCCATCGCGAGCGGGGCGAAGCTGCCGTAGCGGACCTCCAGGATCGGGCCGAGTACCAGAAAGCCGGAGCCAATGATCGAGGCCAGCGGCGTCACCATCGCGCGCCATTTCGGGCGGTCGCGCAGCTGGGGCAGGAACATTGCGGCAAGGACGATCAGGGCGAGTAGGATAATGGCTGCGTTGAGTATCATGACTTGTCTCAAATGGTCGGTTGCACGCAGCTAGGGCGAGGGGGGCAATTAAAAAGGGCCGCGTCAAACGCGGCCCTTCGCTGTGATCTATTCGGCGCAGGGGTCAGAAGCCAGCCTTGATTTTCTCGAACTCAGCGAGCTGCTTTTCGCGCAGTTCCGGCGAGTTCGGCGTCTGCGCGAGGACCGGCGCGCTGATCGGGGTCAGGCCCGCGGTCTCGAGCTGATCTTCCGGCACCAGTTTCATCGCTTCGGTGTTGGTGTGACCGTAGCCGATCTCGTCGACCAGAACCGGACCCGCATCGGGGCGCAGCCATGCATTCATGAAATCGTAGAGTTTTTCTTCCGAGCCGGGGCCGTCCTTGAGGTTCACGAAACCGCAGAACCAGGTCGACGAGCCCTCTTTCGCCTCGCGCTGGAAGGCGACGGGGTAGTTGTCGTCCTGCAGATAGGCGACGCCGTCATTCCACGACCACGCGACCAGCACCTCGCCCGAGGCCATCAGCTGGGCCTGCTGCGAGGGGTCGGTCCAGTAGCTTTGGACGTTCTTGTTGGCCTCGCGCAGCCAGTCGGCGGCGGCCTGGAACTGTTCGTCGGTGACATTGGTCCAGTCGGTCACGCCGGTCGCGAGATAGGCCAGCGCCCAGACATCGTCCGAGCTGTCGGGCAGCGAGGTGCGGCCGGCATATTTCGGATTGATGAAGACATTGAGGCTCGCCACGTCTTCGGCCGGGACCTTGTCGGGGTTATAGGCGATCGCGGTCGCGCCCCAGTCGGTCGGCAGATACCAGACGTTCTTGTCGTCATCGACGAAGATCTTCGAATTCAGATACTTGGGGTCGATATTCTTGAATTCCGGGATCTTCGAGACGTCCCAGGGTTCGATCAGCCCGGCATCCTTGTATTTCGAGATCATCTGCGAACAGGGATGCGCCGCGTCTGCTTTGAAGCCTGAGGCGAGTTTCTGATAGGCCTCGTCGTCATCGCCGAAGAAAGCGTAGGTCGGGCTGTCGCCGTATTTGTCGATATAGGGCTGGAAGAGGCCGGGGATTTCGAAACCGGCCCAATCGAAAATGGTCAGGTCCGGATCGGCGGCACGGGCCGGGGCGCTCAGCGCGGCCACGGCAATCCCCGCCAGAAGGAGAGCAGAAGTCTTCATTGCATATTCCCTGTTTTGTGTTCGTTTTGTGAAAACGCTAGAGCGGCTTTTTCGCCCTCGCAAGAGGCATTTGCACGGCAGATAGGCAGGAGCCCTGCGGCAAAGTGTGGAAAAGCCTCGACGCGGAGGGGCGTTGCGGAAAATTTGGGCGCGACTGAACCGGATCGGGCGCGGCGCGTAGGGAAAGGGAGGCAAAGGAGACGAGCATGAGTGACACCCCCGTCCTGTTATGGCTGCGGCGCGACTTTCGATTCCACGATCACGAGGCGATGGCGGCGGCTGCGAAGACCGGTGCGCCGGTGATCCCGGTCTTCATCCATGACGATCAGGTCGAAGCCTTGGGGGCGGCGGCGAAATGGCGGCTCGGCCTCGCCGTGGAGGCCTTCGCGGAAAGCCTCGCGGAGAAAGGCGCGAAGCTGATCTTGCGCAAGGGCGATCCGCTGAAAGTCCTGCAAGCACTGATCGAGGAGACAGGGGCAGGTGCGGTCTACTGGTCGCGCCGCTATGACAAGCCGGGCCGCGACA
This sequence comes from Thioclava sp. UBA3469, assembly GCF_002378135.1. Taxonomy (NCBI): domain Bacteria; kingdom Pseudomonadati; phylum Pseudomonadota; class Alphaproteobacteria; order Rhodobacterales; family Paracoccaceae; genus Thioclava; species Thioclava sp. UBA3469. Next base: position 28 of record NZ_DFRG01000202.1, on the reverse strand, counting down.
CCGATACGGAGGTGAAATCCACGCTTTC
>NZ_DFRG01000232.1:16448-17553 GCF_002378135.1 Thioclava sp. UBA3469 | reverse complement strand
CGGGGCGACTAGCCCCGGGCCGCGCCCGACCCTCCCCCCGGGAGGGCGCATTGGCGACGTCATCGCGGGCACGAATGAGCGACGGGCTTGCGAGATAAAGCGCCCAGCCACGAACCGGACAAAGCGCCCACCCAAGGCTCGGGCGCGTCCCTCACCCCAAAAGAAAACCCGCGCCCTCCCGAGCGCGGGTTTCCCGTGAAACAACAACGGGTCGTCAGCCGCGGCGGCCCGCTTCCAGCGCGTCTTCGAAGGTGCGCAGCCCGGTCTTCGGGGCCTGAACCAGCACGGCCATGTTGCCCGGCTTATGCTCGTTGCGCAGCATCTTGGTATGGGCCTGCGGGATCTGATCCCACGGGAAGACCTCTGACATGCAGGGGTCCAGACGCCGCTCCACCATCAGCTTGTTGGCCGAGGCCGCCTGCTTGAGGTTGGCGAAGTGCGAGCCCTGAAGGCGCTTCTGGTGCATCCACATGTAGCGCACGTCGAAGGTGCAGTTGAAGCCCGAGGTGCCGGCGCAGATCACGACCATGCCGCCCTTCTTCACGATCAGCGTCGAGACCGGGAAGGTCGCCTCGCCGGGGTGTTCGAAGACCATGTCCACGTTCACGCCCTTGCCGGTGATGTCCCAGATCGCCTTGCCGAACTTGCGGGCCTCTTTCAGCCACTCGTTATATTCCGGCGTGTTGACCGTGGGCAGCTGACCCCAGCATTTGAAGTCCTTGCGGTTGATCACGCCCTTGGCGCCCTGATCCATCACGAACTGACGCTTGCTCTCGTCCGAGATCACGCCGATCGCGTTCGCGCCTGCGGTGTTCGCAAGCTGGATCGCGTAGGAGCCAAGGCCGCCCGAGGCGCCCCAGACCAGCACGTTCTGGCCGGGCTTGAGCTCGTGTGGGTGGTGACCGAACAGCATCCGGTAGGCGGTGGCGAGCGTCAGCGTGTAGCAGGCGGCCTCTTCCCAGGTCAGGTGCTTCGGGCGCGGCATCAACTGCTGCGCCTGCACGCGGGTGAACTGCGAGAACGAGCCGTCATGCGTCTCGTAGCCCCAGATCCGCTGGGAGGGAGAGAACATCGGGTCGCCGCCGTTGCACTCTTCGTCGTCGCC
>NZ_DFRG01000232.1:0-16122 GCF_002378135.1 Thioclava sp. UBA3469 | reverse complement strand
TCGTCCTGGTTGCAGTGGATCACCACCTCGTCGCCGACTTTCCAGCGTTTGACCTTGTCGCCCACCTTCCAGACGATGCCCGACGCGTCCGAGCCCGCGATGTGATAAGGCTGCTTGTGGCCGTCGAAGGGCGAAATCGGAACGCCGAGACCGGCCCAGACGCCGTTATAGTTCACGCCCGCGGCCATCACGAGGACGAGCACCTCGTGGCTGTCGATCTCCCAAGTGTCGACGACTTCCTGCTGGAACGACTGCTCGGGCTCGCCATGGCGTTCGCGACGGATCGCCCAAGCGTACATTTTCGGGGGGACGTAGCCGAGGGGCGGCATCTCGCCGATCTCGTAAAGGTCCTTCTCCGGCGCATCGTAGGGCGCGATACCGGTTTCCTGATCAAGGGCCATGGCTTTCTCCTGTCTGTCCTTGCCGCGCCGCAGAATCGGGCGGTGTTCGTTCAGAGGGATACGCATGGCTGCGCAACTTTTCAATCCCTGACGTTCCGTTTTTGTAATTTTATGTCCCTCGCGATTTTCGAGCTGCGAGCAAACTCCTATTTATAAAGCTTCGCGTCGCGGACGCTGCGTGAAACCAGTCACGCCGCGTTGCAGCGAATTGACAGGATCACAAAATTCAATTTAAACCATCCCAACGCGCAACAATATTGCGCAACGAAGATTCGTATTCCGATGGAGGCCGCCATGACCGACACGATGCCCGCCAAAGACCGCCCCTGGCTGTTTCGCACCTATGCGGGCCATTCCACGGCTGCCGCCTCGAACGCGCTCTATCGCAGCAACCTAGCCAAGGGGCAGACGGGGCTTTCGGTGGCTTTCGACCTGCCGACCCAGACCGGCTATGACAGCGACCATGTCCTGTCGCGCGGCGAGGTGGGCAAGGTCGGTGTGCCGGTCTGCCATCTGGGCGACATGCGCGCGCTGTTCGATGAGATCCCGCTCGAGCAGATGAACACCTCGATGACGATCAACGCGACCGCGCCGTGGCTCTTGTCGCTCTACATTGCGGTGGCCGAGGAGCAGGGCGCGGATGTGTCGAAGCTGCAGGGGACGGTTCAGAACGATCTGGTGAAGGAATACCTCTCGCGCGGCACCTATATCTGCCCGCCGAAGCCCTCGCTCGCGATGATCACCGATGTCGCGGCCTATACCCGCGAGCACCTGCCGAAATGGAACCCGATGAACGTGTGTTCCTATCACCTGCAGGAAGCCGGGGCGACGCCGCAGCAGGAGCTGGCCTTCGCGCTCGCGACCGCCATCGCCGTGCTGGACGATCTGAAAACCAAGGTGCCGGAAGAGGCGTTCCCCGCGATGGTCGGGCGGATCTCCTTCTTCGTGAATGCGGGCATCCGCTTCGTGACCGAGATGTGCAAGATGCGCGCCTTCACCGAGCTGTGGGACGAGATCTGCCGTGACCGCTACGGCGTCGAGGACGAGAAATTCCGCCGTTTCCGCTATGGCGTGCAGGTGAACTCGCTGGGCCTGACCGAGCAGCAGCCGGAAAACAACGTCTATCGCATCCTGATCGAGATGCTGGCGGTGACCCTGTCGAAGAACGCGCGCGCCCGCGCGGTGCAGTTGCCCGCCTGGAACGAGGCACTGGGTCTGCCGCGCCCCTGGGATCAGCAATGGTCGCTGCGGATGCAGCAAATCATGGCCTATGAGACCGACCTTCTGGAATATGGCGACCTGTTCGACGGCAACCCGGCGGTGAGTGCCAAGGTCGAGGCGCTGAAGGACGGCGCGCGGGCCGAGTTGGAGACGCTCGACTCGATGGGCGGGGCGATCGCCGCGATCGACTACATGAAATCGCGTCTGGTGGAATCGAACGCCGCGCGGATCAACCGCATCGAGGCCGAGGAGACCATCGTCGTCGGGGTGAACCGCTGGCAGCAGGGCGAACCCTCTCCACTGACCGCAGGCGATGGCGGTATCATGGTCGTCGACCCGGCGGTGGAGCAGGAGCAGATCGACCGTCTGAACGCCTGGCGCGCCGAGCGTGACGAGGCCGCGGTGCAGTCCGCGCTGGCTCAGCTCAAGGCGGACGCGAAGGCTGGCAAGAACATCATGGAAGCCTCGATCGCTGCCGCAAAAGCGGGCGCGACGACGGGCGAATGGGCGGGCGTGATGCGCGCCGTCCATGGCGAGTATCGCGGCCCGACGGGCGTGTCGCGCTCGCCCTCGAACCAGACCGAAGGGCTCGACGATATCCGCGAGGCCGTGGATGCGGTCAGCTCGCAGCTGGGCCGTCGTCTGAAATTCCTCGTCGGCAAGCCGGGCCTCGACGGCCACTCGAACGGCGCCGAGCAGATCGCCTTCCGCGCCCGCGATTGCGGCATGGACATCACCTATGACGGCATTCGCCTGACGCCCGAACAGATCGTGGCCAAAGCAATCGAGGACGAGGCGCATGTGGTGGGGCTGTCGATCCTGTCGGGCTCGCATATGCCGCTGATCGAGGAGCTGATGGAGCGGATGCGCGCGGCTGGCCTCGACCACGTCCCGGTCGTCGTCGGCGGGATCATCCCGGATGAGGATGCGAAGAAGCTCCTGAGCTTCGGCGTGGCGCGCGTCTACACGCCGAAGGATTTCGAGCTGAACCGGATCATGATGGATATCGTGACGCTCGCGACTCCGGCCGAAAAAGCCGCCTGAGCGCGCAACCCGTTTGGGATCGGGAAGAAGCGGCGTCTGCTTCTCGACCCAAAAATCCCCGCCGGAGGCTCCCGGCGTCGGACCCCGCGAAAACCGCGCCCTTTCGCCCTTCCGCCCGCCAAGGCGCGCAGGTAAGGTCGCGCCATGACGACCCCCATGATCCAGTTTTCCGAGGACCAGGCCGAGGCTTGGGATGCCGTTGCTTCCGCGCTCGAGGCGGCAGGAGTCGATATTCTCGAAGGCTCGATGACGCCGGAAAGCGGCAGCAATCGCGTCCTTTCGGTGATCGGCAAGGCGGGGTCGGGCAAGACGCTGCTTCTGGCGGAGCTCTATAAAGCGTTGGAGGCGGCAGGCGTCGATCTGGTCTCGGGCGATTTCGAGGGCAAGCGGCGCCGCGAAAAGCGCACGCTGGCGATCCTCGCGCCCACGAACAAGGCGGCGAGCGTGTTGCGCTCGCGCGGGGTGCCTGCGACGACGATCCACCGCATCCTCTACACGCCGGTCTACGATCCCGAATATGAGCGGATCGCGGAATGGCTGACCGGGCAGGGCGAGCGACCCAAGCCCGAATTGCTGATCGAGATGGGCCTGACCGAAGCGACGCTCGACCGGGCGAAAGCCTTCTACGATCTGCACAAATCGATCCCGGCGGCGCTGGCCTCGGCGGGGCTGCGCGGCTCGGATTTCATCAATGGCTGGAAGCGGCGCGAAGACCCGCTCGATATCGGTTTTGTCGACGAAGCCTCGATGCTCGACGAACGCCAGTTCGACGATCTGCGCGAAATCTTCCCGACGCTGGTGCTGTTCGGCGACCCGGCGCAGCTCGCGCCTGTGAACCAGTCGGGCGAGATGGTCTTCGAGCGTCTGCCCGACGAGCGCAAACACATCCTGCACCGCATCCACCGGCAGGCTGAGGATAACCCGATCCTCGATCTGGCGCATATGCTGGGCGATGAGAGCGTGACCTTCGAACAGTTTGAGCGCGAGATCGAAAAGGCCGCCGCCAAGGATGACCGCGTCGTCTGGGCCGAGCGGGTGGAGAGCGATCTGATGGCGCGCTCGCCGGTGCTAGTCTGGCGCAACGCCACGCGCATCCGGCTGATCCATGCCTTCCGCGCCGCCCATTCCGCCCCGGCCGACATGATGCTGCCGGGCGAGCCCTTGATCTGCGACGGGATCGAACTGCCGGTGAAGCACCGCAAGAAGCGGATCGATCTGGAGGCGCGCGGCCTGATCAAGGGCGCGCAGGTGATCTATCTCGGCCCCGGCAAGAAGCCCGGTTTCTCGCGGCTGCATGTGATGGGAGCGGAAGATCCGCGGCTCTCGGCGGCCTCGATCGTGAAGATCGAAATGCCCGACGAGGAGGAGCCGTTCATTCCTTTCGCGGCCCGGATGGGCGCGACCTTCCTGCACGGCGCGGCGGTGACGATCCACAAGGCGCAAGGCTCCCAATGGGAGGATGTGCAGGTCTTCGCGCCGGATATCTATGCGGCCTACAGGGCAGGGCGCGTCGAGGCGGGCATCCCGCTGTGGAAGCGGCTGGCTTATGTCGCGATCACCCGGGCGCAGCATCGACTCTTGTGGGTGGTGCGGGCGCGGCTAGCGCGGCCCTCGGCGCCGCTAACCATTGACGATCTGCCGAAAGGCGGCGGTAAGCTGGAACTGAAAGCCGAACCGCAGGACGGATAGGGCAGGAGCCTCCGGCGGGGATATTTGAGCCAAGGCGAAGGAGGGGCGAGATGGGCGTGATGGTGGTGACCGGGGCGAGCGCCGGGATCGGGCGCGCGGTGGCAGAGGCCGCGCTGGCCGAAGGCTGGCAGGTCGCCTGTCTGGCGCGCTCGGAGGACAAGCTGGCGGAGGTTGCCGCGCAAGGCGACGGGCTGGCGGTGGCCTGCGATGTGAGCGATGCGGCAGCGGTGGAGCGCGCCTTTGCCGAGGTCGTCGCGAAGTTCGGGCGGATCGACGTGCTGTTCAACAATGCCGGGATGTTCCCGCCTGCGGCCTTGCCCGACGAGGTCACGCTGGAGGATTGGGACGCCTGTATCGCGGTGAACCTGACGGGGATGTTTCTCTGCGCCCGAGCCGCTTTCGCGCAGATGCGGGGGCAGGCGCCGCGCGGCGGGCGGATCATCAATAACGGCTCGATCTCGGGGCAGGTGCCGCGCGCGAAATCGCTCGCCTATACGACCACGAAACACGCGATCAACGGCATGACCAAGCAGATCGCGCTGGACGGACGCGATTTCGACATCGCCTGCGGGCAGATCGACGTCGGCAACGCGCGCACCGGGCTTCTGGCGAACATGGATTCGGCGGCGACCAAGACGGCGGAGCCCACGATGGATGTGGCCAATGTCGCGCGCTCGGTGCTGCACATGGCCGGGCTGCCGCTCGAGGCGAATGTGCTCAACATGACGGTGATGGCGAGCGCGATGCCCTTCGTCGGGCGCGGTTAACGCACGAAGCGGAAGATCGCGGCGGCCGCCCAGCCTGCGAAGACTGCAAGCGCGAGTGAGAGCAGCCCGTAAAGCGCCGCATTCTCATGCGCGAGCGTGTAGAGCCAGCGCTCCAGCCCGACTTTGCGCACCTCGATCGCGGATTGGTATTTGTCCACCAGCTTGCCGTCGCGCAGCAGGAAGATGCGAGTCTTGTAATCGCCCTCGGTGAGGTTCGCAGGCAGCGCGAAATCGGCGCGGAACAGCGTGTTGTCCACGATATGCACGCCGCCGGTCTCGAGTTTGTAGAGCCCCTGTTCCTTTCGGATGTCGACGAGCGCTTCGGTGAAGGGGATCGAATCGTCGACGGTGATCGGACCGGAGAAAGCGCGCATCGCGAGCGGAATCGAGATCCGCTGCTGGGTGTCGGTGCGCCGATCGAGGATGTCGCCGAGCGGGCCGGACGTGGCGACGGCGTAATAGCTGGGGGCTGCGGCGACGCCGACCGAAGCCGTGTTCACCCAGATCCCGAATTCGCGCGATTTCTTGCGGATTGTGACCGGGCCGAGCGGCCCTTCGAGCGTCACGATCACCGCGAGCTTCTGCCCTTCGGGCTCCGGCTTCTCGCGTTTGATGGCGCCGTAGATCAGGATCTGGCTGCCGTCGAAGGAGGTCGTGATCCCGATATTGTCGCGGCTGAGGCCCGCCACGATCTGCTCATCGGGTTCGGGGCGATTGGTGATCGGCATTCCCGGACGCGCGGGCAGAACCTGTTGGTCCTGTGCCAGAGCGGGCAGGGCGACAGCGCAGAGGCCGAGGGCGAGGAGGGCGGCACGGATCATCATTCGCCTCCCGTCGCGATGGAGTAGAGGTTGCTCGGATGCAGCACGAGGTCGAGGCCGAGTTTGCCCGCGACGAGGATCACCAGCAGCGCCAGCAGGATGCGCAACTGTTCCGCCTTGAGGCGCGCGCCGAGACGCGAGCCGATCTGTGCACCGATCACGCCGCCGACGATCAGGAGAAGCGCCAGCATCACGTCGACCGTCTGGTTGGTGATCGCGTGCATCAGCGTGGTGAAGGCCGAGACGAACAGGATCTGGAACAGCGAGGTGCCGATCACGACCTTGGTCGGCATGTTGAGCAGATAGATCATCGCCGGGACCATGATGAAGCCGCCGCCGACGCCCATGATCGCCGCGAGGATACCGACCGCGACCCCGACCAGCAGCGGCGGGATCACCGAGATGTAGAGACCCGAGGCCCGGAACTTGAACTTGAAGGGCAGCTTGTGGACCCAGGTGTGCTGAACGCGTTTCTTGCGCACGCCACCGCCCTTGCGCTGCTTTTGGATGGTGCGGATGCCCTCTTGCAGCATCAGAAGCCCGATCAGGCCGAGGAAGACGACGTAGCAAAGCTGCACCGCGAGGTCGATCTGGCCCAGCTCGGTCAGCAGGTTGAAGACGTAGATACCGCTGGCCGAGCCGAGCAGGCCACCCACCAGCAGCACGAGCCCCATCGGGATGTCGACCGCCTTGCGCTTGAGCTGCGCCAGAACGCCCGACACGGACGAGGCGACAACCTGGTTCGCGCCGGTGGCCACGGCGACGGAAGGCGGGATGCCGATGAAGAACAGAAGCGGGGTGATCAGGAAGCCGCCGCCCACGCCGAACAGGCCCGAGAGCAGCCCCACGATGCCGCCGAGCCCCAGCAGGGTGAAGATATTGACCGAGACTTCGGCGATGGGCAGGTAGATCTGCATGAACTGCACCCGCTGAGGAGGTTGCATCGTTAGTGTCCCCGAAGGGCAGGCGAAGTCAAACCCCGCCGTGCCGCAGGGTTACAACTGTTGCAGATATCGTCGTAAAACCTGTTCGAGCTTGGCCGCGCCCATCGGCGCGATCGCCTTGGTCTGCTCGTGGCTGATATTTTCCTGCGCCATGCCCGCCCCCATATTGGTGATGACGGAGACGGCGGCGACGCGCAGCCCGAGGAACCGCGCGAGGATCACTTCGGGAACCGTGGACATGCCCACCGCATCGGCGCCGAAGACTTTGGCGGCGCGGATTTCGGCGGGGGTCTCGAAGGTCGGGCCGGAGAACCAGCAATAGACGCCTTCGGGCAGTTCGATCCCTTCGGCCTTCGCTGCGGCTTTGAGCCCGGCACGGATCTCCGGGTCATGCGCCTCGGTCAGCGGCACGAAGCGGGCATCCGAGGGCTCGCCGATCAGGGGATTGTTGCCCGAGAAGTTGATGTGATCGTTCAGCATCATCAGCCCGCCGGGCTGGATGTCCTCGCGCAGGCTGCCGGCCGCATTGGTCAGCAGCAGGCTCTCGCAGCCGAGTTCCTTGAGGATCTCCAGCGGCAGGCGCATCTCGGCGGGGTTGCCGTGTTCATAATAGTGAACCCGACCGCCGAAAACCGCGACGCGGACGCCTTCGAGCGTGCCGATCACCAGCTTCGGATTGTGTCCCGAGACGCCCGCATGAGGAAAGCCCGGAAGCTCCGAATAGGGGATCGCCACGCCCTCGACCTCCTCGGCCAGATGGCCGAGGCCGGAGCCGAGGATCAGGCCGAGGCGCGGGGCCTCGTCGCCCGCACGCTCGCGGATCAGTTGCGCGAGTTCAGCGCTCTTTGACATAGGGCTGCCCCCCTGCACGCGGCGGGATCGCCTTGCCGATGAAACCCGCGAGGATGATCACGGTGAGGATGTAGGGCACCGCCTGCATGAACTGGATCGGCAGGGTTACGACGCCCAGATCGATATTCGGATAGCGGTTCGAGATCGCTTCCAGCAGGCCGAAGAGCATCGTGGCCCCAAGCGCCGGAACGGGCCGCCATTTCGCGAAAATCAGAGCCGCGAGAGCGATATAGCCGCGCCCGGCGGTCATTTCCTTCACGAAGCCAGCCGCCAGACCGGTTGCCAGATAGACGCCGCCCAGACCCGCCAGAACGCCGGTGATGGCGACGGCGGTGTAGCGCATCCGAATGACCGAGATGCCTGCGGTGTCGACCGATTCCGGGTTCTCGCCCACCGCGCGCAGGCGCAGGCCGAAGCGGGTGCGGAACAGCACCCACCAGGTGATCGGCACCATCGCGAAGGCGACATAGACGAGGATCGAGTGTCCCGAGATCAGGTTCGAGTAGATCGGACCGAGGAAAGGCACATCCTGAACGGCGTCGGCGCCGGGCAGGGTGATCGGATCGAAGCGCCCGTTGCCCGAGAGTTGCGGTGTGCGGCCGCCCTGATGGAACCAGCTTTGCGCGATCAGAACGGTAAAGCCCGAGGCAAGGAAGTTTACCGCGACGCCGGAAATCAGCTGATTGCCGCGGAAGGTGATCGAGGCGAGCCCATGCACGAAAGCGAGGCTCATCGAGCCCCCGACGCCCGCCAGAAGGCCGAGCCACGCATTGCCCGTCACCGCCGCGACCGCGCCGGAAAAGAAGGCGGCCATCAGCATCTTGCCCTCGAGGCCGATGTCGAAGATGCCCGCGCGTTCCGAGAACAGGCCCGCGAGGCAGGCGAGCAGCAGCGGCGTGCCGAGGCGAACGGCGCTATCGAGAATTTCGATGATCGTTCCGAAATCCATCTCAGGCCTCCTTCCGGGCGTTGGCGCGCGCGACGAAGAAACTCTCGATCGGTGCGCGCAGCATGTTGTCGAAGGCCCCGGTGAACAGGATCACGAGCGCCTGGATCACGGTGATCAGCTCGCGCGGGATCGTGGTTTCCAGCGCCAGCTCGCCGCCGCCCTGGTAGAGGAAGCCGAAGAGAAGCGCGGCGAGGAACACGCCGAACGGGTGGTTGCGGCCCATCAGTGCGACCGCGATCCCGATGAAGCCCGCGCCCTCGACCGAGTTCAGCACGAGGCGATGCGCCTCGCCCATCACGTTGTTGATCGCCATCAGACCGGCGAGGCCACCCGAGATCAGCATCGCCGCCATGACGATCTTCACCGGCGAGATGCCGGCATAGCGCGCTGCCGACTCCGACCGCCCGAAGGCGCGGATCTCGAAGCCCAGCTTGGTGCGCCAGATCAGCACCCAGACGAGGTAGCAGGCGAGGATCGCCACAAAGAAAGACACGTTCGCCGGGACCGATTTCGAGAAGAACTGACCGACGAGCGGGAAGTCATGGAAGGTCGGCAGATGCGTCGACGCGCCGAAGCGCGCGGTGGCCGGGTCCATCGAGCCGCGCGGACGCAGCACGTTGACCAGCATGTAGTTCAGCACCGCCGCGCCGATGAAGTTGAACATGATCGTGGTGATCACGATATGGCTGCCGCGCTTGGCTTGCAGATAGGCCGGGATCGCCGCCCAAGCCGCGCCGAAGATCGCGCCGCCCGCCATTGCCGCGATCAGCGCGATGGTCCAATGCGGCCATGGGAAGGCCAGCAGCACCAGCGCCACGCCAAGCCCGCCCAGCGTCGCCTGACCTTCGCCGCCGATATTGAACTGGCTGGCGTGATAGGCGACCGCGACCGCGAGGCCGGTGAAGATGAAGTTCGTCGCGTAATAGAGCGTGTAGCCCCAGCCATAGGGCGAGCCGAGCGCGCCCGAGACCATGACCTTGATCGCCTTGATCGGGTCTTCGCCGATCAGCAGCACCACGATCCCCGAGATCACGAAAGCGATCAGCAGGTTGAGGAGCGGGATCAGGGCCACGTCGACCCATTTCGGTGTCTTTTCCATTATTGGCTCTCCTCGGGCGCGGCGATCGTCCAGCCGTCCATGCCGCGCACGTCCTCGCCGCCCATGCCCGCCATCAGGCAGCCCATGCCGGTCTGCGTGGCGGTCTCGACGGGGCCGATGCCCATGACCTGCCCGTCGAACATGACCGCGACCCGGTCCGAGAGCGCCCGGATCTCGTCGAGCTCGACGGAGACCAGCAGGATCGCGGCGCCCTGGTCGCGCAGTTCGATAATGCGTTTGTGGATGAATTCGATCGCGCCGATATCGACGCCGCGGGTGGGTTGGCCCACCAGCAGCAGCGCCGGATTCCGTTCGATCTCGCGGGCCAGCACGATCTTTTGCTGGTTGCCGCCAGAGAAGCTTTTCGCGGGCAGGGTCGGGATCGGCGGGCGCACGTCGAAGCGTTCCATCGCCTCGGCGGTGTGAGCCACGATCCCCGCATTGTCCATCACGAAGCGGTTCTTCTGATAGGCCGGATCGGTGTGATAGCCGAAGACCATGTTCTCCCACGCGGCGAAATCGAGGATCAGACCGAGGCTATGGCGGTCCTCGGGGACGTGCGAGATGCCCCGGCGGCGCCGCGACTGGCCGTCGCTATGCTTGCCGGTGAGGTCGATCTCTTCGCCGTTGATGCGGATATTGCCGGTGCCCTTGGCGAAACCGCCGAGGATTTCCAGCAGTTCGGATTGGCCGTTGCCCGCCACGCCCGCGATGCCGAGGATCTCGCCCGCGCGGATTTCGAGATTGATGCCCTTGAGGCGTTCGATCCCGTCTTCGTCCTTCACGCGGAGGTTCTCGACCTCCAGCACGGTCTTGCCGGGTTGGGCGGCGGTCTTGTCGACATTCAGCAGAACCTTGCGGCCAACCATCAGCTCGGCCAGCTGCTCGGGCGAGGTCTCGGCGGTCTTCACCGTCGCCGTCATCTCGCCGCGACGCATCACGCTGACCGTGTCGGTGATCTCCATGATCTCACGCAGCTTGTGGGTGATCAGGATGATCGTCTTCCCTTCCTTGCGGAGGAAATCGAGGATCCGGAACAGGTGATCGGCCTCGGCGGGCGTCAGCACCCCGGTTGGCTCGTCGAGGATCAGGATATCCGCCTGACGATAGAGCGCCTTGAGGATTTCCACGCGCTGCTGGTGGCCGACGGAGAGCTCTTCGATCTTCTCGTCGGGATCGACGTTGAGCTCGTATTCCTCGGCGAGGCGCTTGAGTTCCTTGCGGGCCTTGGAGAGCGAGGGGCGCAGCAGCGCGCCATCCTCGGCACCAAGGATGATGTTCTCGAGCACGGTGAAATTCTGCACCAGCTTGAAATGCTGGAAGACCATGCCGATGCCGGCGCTGATCGCGGCCTGGCTGTCGGGGATATGGGTGTGCTTGCCCTTGATCCGGATCTCGCCCGCATCGGCCTTGTAGAAGCCGTACAGGATCGACATCAGCGTGGATTTCCCCGCGCCGTTCTCGCCGATGATACCGTGGATCGTGCCGGGCATGACCCGGATCGAAATGTCCTTGTTGGCCTGCACCGTGCCGAAGGCTTTCGAGATGCCTTTTAGCTCGATCGCGGGCGCGCCCGTGGGCGTGGCGGCAGCGTGGGCCGCTTCGGCCGCATCGCTGGCGTTTTCAGTGGCAAGGGCGGCAGTTGCCTGCCGCCCCGCGTTGTTCGACTCTGTTGTGCTCATCACTCGACCGGGCAGCTGTCGTCCGACATGTAGTCATGCACTTCGATCTTGCCCGACGCGATGTCGGCTTTCGCCTGCTCCACCGCTTTTTCCATCTCGGGTGTGACGAGCGGCTTGTTGTTGTCGTCCATCGCGACGCCGACGCCGTTCTGGGCCAGACCCATCACCTTGATGCCCGGCTTCAGATCGGGGCCCGCCGAGAACGCGTCATAGACGGCGTTGTCGACGCGCTTGAGCATCGAGGTCAGGACCTTGCCCGGGTGCAGGTAGTTCTGGTTGCTGTCCACGCCGATCGACAGGACGTCGCCATCCGCGGCTGCCTGCAGAACGCCGATGCCGGTGCCGCCAGCGGCTGCGTAGATCACGTCCGCGCCCTGGCTGATCTGGGCCTTGGCAATCTCGCCGCCCTTCACCGGGTCGTTCCACGCCGCCGGGGTGGTGCCGGTCATGTTCTGGATGACTTTCGCGTCGGGGTTCACGGCTTTCACACCCTGAACGTAACCGCAGGCGAATTTGCGGATCAGCGGGATGTCCATGCCGCCGACGAAGCCGACGGTGCCGGTCTTCGACGCCATCGCGGCCATCATGCCGACGAGGTAGGAGCCTTGCTCTTCCTTGAAGACGATCGACTCGACGTTGGGCTGGTCGACGACCATGTCGACGATCGCGAACTTGGTGTCGGGGTAGTCGGGAGCGACGGTGTTGAGCGTGTCGCCGAAGGCGAAGCCGGTCATCACGATCGGGTTGGCGCCCGACTCGGCGAGTTTGCGCAGGGCCTGCTCACGCTGAGCTTCCGACTGCATTTCCAGTTCCTTGTAGGAGCCGCCGGTCTCTTCGGCCCAACGCTTGGCGCCGTTGAAGGCGGCCTCGTTGAAGCTCTTGTCGAATTTGCCGCCCAGATCGTAAATGATCGCGGGATCGGCCAGCGCGGCCCCGGCGCTGAGCGCGAGCGCGGTCGCGGCGCCGAGGAACTTGGTGAAATAGGTCATGGATTACTCCCGAACGTTATGGCCCTGTTGGATAAGCCTGTTGGCGCGCTCGGTTCAGCGCGCGGACCCGGCGATTTGGGCAGAGCTTGCCAAGGGGGTCAAGCGTCAAGTTGTGGATGACGCGGGGTCGCAAGACAAATTTGATTGAACGGTCAGCTTGTCGCTCTAGCGAGCGGCAAAGTTAGAACCAGCGCGTCGATGCGATCGCCTTCCGGGCTGCGGTAATACCCCTTGCGACGCCCCGATTCCTTCCACCCGGTCGCGGCATAAAGCGCGCGTGCGGCGTCATTCTCGGCGGAAACTTCGAGGAAGGCGCTTTCGGCCCCCAGCGCCTCGGCTTCCTGCGCGAACCGCTCCACCAGCGCGCGGCCGGTGCCGTTGCGCCGCGCTTTCGGGTCGACGGCGAGGGTCAGAAGCTCGGCTTCGCCCGCGATGACGCGTCCCAGCAGGAAGCCTCGGTTTTCGTTCAACAGGAAGGTGCCGGGGCCGCGCATCAGATTCCGGAATTCGGCCTCGTTCCACGGGCGTGGTGTGGTGAAGCAGGCGGCATGCAACTCGGCGAGGGCTTCGGCGCGCATCAGTCGAGGATCCTTGGCGGCGGATCGGAGGGCGGGGCTGCGTCAGCGGCACGCAGATAAAGCGGCGCGGGGCGCTCTCCGGGGATGAATTCGCGAGAGGCTGCGATCCGTGCGATGGCTTCGGCGGGGGCGAAAGCCGCGGGCGCGGCGGCGGCTCCGATCCGTGTGGCGACCTCCTCGGCGGCAGTGCCGATGCAGGTCAGGCCGGGCTCAGCCAAGCCCTCGGGCAGCGCGTCGAGCTCATGCAGATCGAGCGGGATGGCCTGTGCGGTACGGAAGCCTTCGAGATAGACGCGTTCGCGCGGTGCTGCGACGGCGGCAAGCACCGGACCTTCGCTGCCGAATTGCGCCGCGTCGGTGATCGAGACGCCGAGCGCCGGGGCCCGCAGGCTCAACGACAGGCCGCGCGCGGCGGAGACGGCGATGCGGACACCGGTGAAATTTCCCGGCCCGATCCCGACGCCGATCCGCGTCAGGTCGCGCCAGCCGACGCCCGCCTCTGCGAGCACCTCTTCGAGAAGCGGCATCAGCCGTTCGGCCTGTCCGCGTCCCATTTCCTCGTGGCGCGCAGCGAGGCAGTCATCACCCGACAGCAAAGCGGCCGCGCAATGCGCGGCCGATGTGTCGAAGCCTAGCGTCAGATCAGGCATTGACCGGACGGACCTCTGAAACCTCGGGGATGTAATGTCTGAGCAGGTTCTCGATCCCCATCTTGAGCGTCAGCGTCGACGAGGGGCAGCCTGCGCAGGCGCCCTGCATGTGCAGGTAGACCACACCACGCTCGAACCCGTGGAAGGTGATGTCGCCACCGTCCTGCGCCACGGCCGGGCGCACGCGGGTGTCGAGCAGTTCCTTGATCTGCGAGACGATCGCGCCGTCCTCGCCGTCATGCTCGGCATGGCCCGAGGGCGCAGCTTCGCCTTCGATCACCGGGGCGCCGGACTGGAAATGCTCCATGATCGCGCCGAGGATCGCCGGTTTCGCGTGATCCCATCTGGTCGCGTCATCTTTCGTCACGGTCACGAAATCCGAGCCGAAGAACACGCCGGTCACGCCGGGCACTGCGAAGACGCGCTTGGCCAGCGGCGATTTGGCCGCCGTCTCGGCGGTGGGAAAATCAGCGGTGCCGGTCTCCAGCACGGTCTGGCCGGGCAGGAATTTCAGCGTCGCGGGGTTCGGGGTCGTCTCGGTCTGAATAAACATCGCGTGCCTCCTTGGCTTGCCGCTCATATGCGCCTTCCGACAGAAATAATCAAGTAATCGCGGCTATGCGCTAGATGATGCGCGGCGCGATCTGGGCGGGATCGGTGACCTCCGGGCGCCAGAACGCCTCCGCTTCCGGTCCGATCCGCGCGAGAGCGGCCTCGAAGTCACGATGGTTGACATGGCGCCAGAGCGCAAAGGCGGTGGCCTCGATGGCGTTATCGGGGGTCAGGTTGTGGTGCGGGCGCAACGCCTGCGCTTCGCGGGCCATCTCGGTCCGGCTGCCGAACGGGCGCGGCGCCGCCATCACATCCCAGTGATACAGGAAGATCGCGCGCAACACCGCTGGCAGGCAATCGGCGAAGGCGATGGCCTCGACAGGGCGCAGCCGCGCACGGAAGGTGACGAAGACGCCCTCCACCGCCGTGTAGGTCATGTTGTCGGAGTCGAGGCCCATCCGATCGCGCGCATCTGCGAGGAAGGAGGCGAACTCCTTCTGCGCGTGGCGGTAGGTCCAGGGCATCGGCATCGGTCAGGTGATCTGTTCGAGCTTTTCCTTCGACATCTCGCCCGGCACGATGGTCAGCGGGCAGGGCAGCGTGCCCGCCTGCTTGACCATCTGGCTGACCAGCGGCCCCGCACCGCCCTTGCCGGAGCCTGCGCCGAGGACCAGCACGCCGATCTCGGGATGTTCGTCCATCACGGCGATGATCTCGGGCACGGGTTCGCCCTCGCGGATCACCAGTTCCGGCTCCACGCCCTGACGGTCGCGCATCCATTTCGCGAAAACCTCGAAATGCGCCTCGATCCGCTCACGGGCTTCTTCGCGCATGATCTCGGCCACGCCGATCCAGTGCTGGTATTCGTCGGGCGGGATCACCGACAGGATGATCACGCCGCCGCCGGTATGGTTTGCGCGCATCGCCGCGAAACGCATCGCGTTGAGGCATTCGCGGGTATCGTCGAGCACAACCAGAAACTTGCGCATGGCTCCTCCGGGACGGGGTGTGCGTGGATCATCGCTCGGCGCGAGGTCTTTGGCAACCGCGGGGGTGTCGAGGTTCAAAGCGGCGACCCTTGCGCCCAGTCCATATAGGCCTCGCGCGCCCGCTGCGTGCCCTTGCCGGGCGTATAGCTGACATCGTCGAAACCTGCGACCGGCGTGACCTTGGCGAAGTTGCCGGTCAGGAAGACCTCGTCGGCATTGCGGAAATCGTCGAGCGTCAGCACCGCTTCATGCACCGTCTCGCCGCCCTCGCGCAGCAGGCCCATGATCCGCTTGCGCGTGAGCCCCGCGAGGAAGGTGCCGTTCGGCATGGGCGTGAAATACTCGCCATCCTTCACCATCCAAACATTCGCGGTCGCGCTTTCTGCGACATTGCCCATCGCATCCTGCACGAGCGCGTTGCCGAAGCCCTTGCGCTGCGCCTCGACCAGCATCCGGGCGTTGTTCGGATAGAGGCAGCCCGCCTTCGCATCGGTGACGTTATCGGCCAGAACAGGACGGCGGAATTGCGTGGTGGTCAGCGTCGTCGACTTGCCGGGATCGGGCATCGCCACCTCTTCGAGGCAGAGTGCGAATCCGGTCTCGCCGGGCTTCGGCGCCACGCCCAGATCGGAACCCGCAATCGCCCAATACATCGGGCGCACGTAAACAGCGGCGCCCGTATTGTATTTGCGCAGGCCCTCGCGCGCGATTTCGACCATGTCCTCGGGCGCGATGGTCGGCGTGATCATCAGCGCCTCGGCGGAGCGGTTGGTGCGCGCGCAATGCGCGTCGAGATCGGGGACGACCCCGTCGAAAAGCCGCGCCCCGTCAAAGACCGAGCTGCCTTGCCAAAGCCCGTGATCGGCGGCGCGCATGACGGCGATATCGCCCTCGT
>NZ_DFRG01000095.1:23645-44544 GCF_002378135.1 Thioclava sp. UBA3469 | reverse complement strand
TTCATCGGCAACGGCAAGGCGATTGCCTTGGGCGAGAGCGAAGGTCTGGTGAAGACCGTGTTCGACGCGAAGACCGGCGAGCTGCTGGGCGCGCATATGGTCGGCGCGGAAGTGACCGAGCTGATCCAGGGCTATGTCGTGGGCCGTCAGCTCGAGACGACCGAGGAAGACCTGATGAACACCGTCTTCCCGCACCCGACCCTGTCGGAGATGATGCACGAGTCGGTGCTCGACGCTTACGGGCGCGCGATCCACTTCTGATCGGATGTGCCATGAGATGCGAAAGGCCGGGGGAGACCCCGGCCTTTTTTATGGGGCGGGGCGGCCAGCCCCGGGCCGCGCCCGACCCTCCCCACGGGAGGGCGCATTGGCGATGTCGCTTTCGGCACGACCAACTTGCGGGCTTGAGAGATAAAGTGCCCGGTCCCTGACGGAGCAAAGCGCCCACCCGAGGCTCGGGCGCGGCCCTCACCCCCAAGGCCCGTTCTTACTCTTCCGCCGCACTTTCGGCATCGAGCGCGCGCCGCTCCAATCGCCCGTAGCTGGCGCAGGGGCTGCGCGCTCACGACGCGCACCCGCACCGCCCGCCATCTGGGCAGCGCGGCTACGCGGTTCTCGGTCGAGGGGTGAGTGGCAAACAGGTTATCCGCACCATGCCCGCTCAGCGGGTTGATGATGAACATATGCGCGGTCGCAGGATTGCGCTCGGCGGCGACATTCTCGACCCGGCGCGCGCCCGCCTCGATCCGCTGCAGCGCCGCGGCGAGCCAGAGTGGATTGCCGCAGATCGCAGCACCTTCCTTGTCGGCCGCATATTCGCGGGTGCGCGAGATCGCCATCTGCACCAGCGCCGCCGCCATCGGGGCGAGGAACATCATCGCCAGCGTCCCCATGATCCCCATCCGCTCGCGCGAGCCGCCGAAGAACAGCGCGAAATTCGCCAGCATCGAGATCGCACCGGCGAAGCTCGCTGTAACCGTCATGATCGCGGTGTCGCGGTGCTTGATATGGGCCAGCTCGTGGGCGATCACGCCGGACAGCTCCTCGCGCGACAGGCTCTGCATCAACCCGGCGGTCACCGCGACGGCGGCGTTCTCGGGGTTGCGACCCGTCGCGAAGGCGTTCGGCTGCGGCGTGTCGATCAGGTAGACGGCGGGCATCGGCAGGTCGGCATTCTTCGCCAGTTGGCCCACCAGCGCGTTCAGCCCCGCGCGGTCGCCCGGCGCCACCAGATGCGCGTTATGCATCCGCAGGACCATCTTGTCCGAATTCCACCACGAATAGACATTCATCCCGGCGGCGAAGATCAGCGCGATCACCATGCCGGTCGCGCCCCCCATCAGGTAGCCCAACCCCATGAACAGCGCCGTCATCGCCGCCATCAGCATCGCAGTCTTGGCATATCCCATCGTGATCATCTCCACGCGAAAACACTCGGTGTCGATATAGGTACGCGCCGCGCTCGCGCAATTCCGCGGGGCGCGCAAAACAAAAGGGGCCCCGGCGGGACCCCTTCAAAATCATGCGATGCAGCGCGCGATCAGCGTTCGATCTCGCCGCCGCCTGCGTGCCAGTCATGCAGGCCGCCGATGTTGTAGACATGCTCGTAGCCCAGCTGGGCGAGCATCTGCGCCGCACCTGCCGACCGCGCGCCCGAGGCGCAATACAGGGCGACCGGCTTCGACGTGTCCAGCTTGGGATGTTTCTCGGGGCTCGACGGATCGGCCTTCATGCGGATCGTCGCGAGCGGGATATGCAGCGCGCCCTTGGCCTTGCCCGAGCTTTTGACTTCCATGCCCTCGCGCACGTCGACGACGGTCAGTTCGCCGGCTTTCGCCTTGGCCACGGCGTCTTTCGCCGAGATTTTTTCCACGCGGCCACCGCCGGACGGACGAAGGAAGTTCAGCATCTCAATACCTCTTGCGTTCGCTGGACCCGAAAGATCCGTTTCCCGCCTCATGTGGCAAATGCCGGGAGGCTTTCAAGAGTATTAGCGCGGAACGGGGTGAAAATACATTCAAGAAATGGAATTTAATGCCGATCTGCCACGATTTTGATCGTGCTGCGAGGCGGGCGGGCGGCGCGTGGATTGCGGCCCGCATGCGCGCAGTGCAGAAAGTTCACATTTCGTTCGCAGATTTGGATTGGAGACTCGCGCGGAAACACCTATCTAGGGCTGGTGATAAAGGGGGCGTGGATGGCTGAACTGAAGTTCATCGAAGTGCGCGGCGCGCGCGAGCACAATCTCAAGGGCGTGGATGTCGATATTCCGCGCGACCAGTTCGTGGTGATCACGGGGCTATCCGGCTCTGGGAAATCTTCGCTGGCCTTCGATACGATCTATGCCGAAGGGCAGCGCCGCTATGTCGAAAGTCTGAGTGCCTATGCGCGCCAGTTCCTCGACATGATGGGCAAACCCGATGTCGATCACATCTCGGGCCTGTCGCCCGCGATCTCGATCGAGCAGAAGACCACGTCGAAGAACCCGCGCTCCACCGTCGGCACCGTGACCGAAATCTACGACTACCTGCGTCTGCTCTACGCCCGCGCGGGCACGCCCTATTCGCCTGCCACCGGTGAGCCGATCGAGGCGCAGCAGGTGCAGGACATGGTCGATATCGTGATGCAGATGGAAGAGGGCACGCGCGGCTATCTGCTCGCCCCCATCGTGCGCGACCGCAAAGGCGAATACCGCAAGGAATTCATGGAACTGCGCAAGCAGGGTTTCCAGCGTGTGAAGGTCAATGGCGAATTCTACGAGCTGGAAGAGCCGCCGACGCTGGACAAGAAATTCCGCCACAACATCGACGTGGTCGTGGACCGTGTCGTCGTGCGCGAGGGAATGGAGACGCGGCTGGCGGACAGCTTCCGCACCGCGCTCGACCTC
The DNA here is from genome assembly GCF_002378135.1 of Thioclava sp. UBA3469. NCBI lineage: Bacteria > Pseudomonadati > Pseudomonadota > Alphaproteobacteria > Rhodobacterales > Paracoccaceae > Thioclava > Thioclava sp. UBA3469. The sequence continues at coordinate 41,657 of NZ_DFRG01000095.1, read as the reverse complement.
GCCGACGGCATCGCGATCTTCGAGAGCGCCCCGCGCGAAGGCGAGGGTGAACCCGAACGCACGACGTTTTCGGAGAACTTCGCCTGTCCGGTGTCGGGCTTCACCATTCCCGAGATCGAGCCGCGCCTGTTCTCGTTCAACGCGCCCTTCGGGGCCTGTCCGGTCTGTGACGGCCTCGGGGTCGAGCTGTTCTTCGACGAGCGCCTGATGGTGCCCGATGTGACGCTCTCGGTGCAGGGCGGGGCGCTGGCGCCGTGGGCGCGGACGAAATCGCCCTATTACACCCAGACGATCGAGGCGCTGTCGAAGCATTACGGGTTCGATCCGAAGAAGCCGTGGAAGGACCTGCCGGAGAATGTGCAGGAGCTGTTCCTGCGCGGCTCGGGCGATCAGGAGATCAAGTTCCGCTTCGACGAGGGCGGCCGCGTCTACGAGGTCAGCCGCACCTTCGAGGGGATCATCCCGAACATGGAGCGCCGCTACCGCGAGACCGACTCCGCCTGGTCGCGCGAAGAGATGGAGCGCTATCAGAACAACCGCCCCTGCCACGCCTGTGGCGGCTATCGCCTGCGACCCGAAGCGCTCGCCGTGAAGATCGGCGGCAAGCATGTCGGCCACGTCGTCGAGATGTCGATCAAGGAGGCCCATGACTGGGTCGCCACCGTGCCGGGCAGCTTGTCGAACCAGAAGAACGAGATCGCGACGGCGATCCTCAAGGAAATCCGCGAACGCCTCGGTTTCCTCGTGAACGTGGGCCTCGATTATCTGACGATGAGCCGCGCGGCGGGGACGCTGTCGGGCGGCGAGAGCCAGCGGATCAGGCTGGCGTCGCAGATCGGCTCGGGGCTGACGGGCGTGCTCTATGTGCTCGACGAGCCCTCGATCGGCCTGCACCAGCGCGACAATGACCGGCTGCTCCAGACGCTGAAGAACCTGCGCGATCAGGGCAATACCGTGATCGTGGTCGAGCATGACGAGGATGCGATCCGCCATGCCGATTACGTCTTCGATATCGGCCCCGGCGCGGGCGTCCATGGCGGTCAGGTCATCGCGCGCGGCACGCCCGACGAGATCGCCGCCGATGCCGCCTCGCTGACGGGGCAATATCTGTCCGGCAAGCGCGAGATTGCGGTGCCGACGGAACGGCGCAAGGGCAATAAGAAGAAGCTCAAGGTGGTCGGCGCGACGGGGAATAACCTCAAGAACGTCACGGCCGAGTTCCCGCTGGGCAAGTTCGTCTGCGTCACCGGCGTTTCGGGCGGGGGCAAGTCCACGCTCACCATCGAGACACTGTTCAAGACCGCCTCGATGCGGCTCAACGGCGCGCGTCAGACGCCCGCGCCCTGCGACACGATCAAGGGGCTGGAGCATCTCGACAAGGTCATCGACATCGACCAGCGCCCGATCGGGCGCACGCCGCGCTCGAACCCGGCGACCTATACCGGGGCCTTCACTCCGATCCGCGACTGGTTCGCCGGTCTTCCCGAGGCGAAGGCGCGTGGCTACAAGCCGGGTCGCTTCTCGTTCAACGTGAAGGGCGGGCGCTGCGAGGCCTGTCAGGGCGATGGCGTGATCAAGATCGAGATGCACTTCCTGCCCGACGTCTATGTCGAATGTGAGACCTGCAAGGGCAAGCGCTACAACCGCGAGACGCTGGAGATCCAGTACAAGGGCAAGTCCATCGCGGATGTGCTCGACATGACGGTCGAGGATGCGCAGGAGTTCTTCAAGGCGGTGCCTTCGATCCGCGAGAAGATGGACGCGCTGATGGAGGTGGGCCTTGGCTATATCAAGGTCGGCCAGCAGGCGACGACCCTTTCGGGCGGCGAGGCTCAGCGGGTGAAGCTGTCCAAGGAACTGTCGAAACGCGCCACAGGTCGCACTTTGTACATTCTGGACGAGCCGACGACCGGTCTGCACTTCGAAGATGTTCGAAAACTGCTAGAGGTGCTCCACAGTCTCGTGGAGCAGGGGAACACTGTCGTGGTGATCGAGCACAATCTCGACGTCATCAAGACCGCCGACCATATCATCGATATCGGTCCCGAGGGCGGCGATGGCGGCGGTGAGATCGTGGCGGTCGGTACCCCCGAGCAGGTGGCCGAAAACCCGCGCAGCCATACCGGCCATTACCTCGCGCAGATGCTGGGAGTGAAGGTCGCGGCGGAGTGATCCGCCGCGCCGATGACTTTGACCGTAACCGCGGGCTCAGCGCTGCGCGGTGCGCCCGATGACTTCCATGACCTTGTGGTCTTCCGCGCCCACTTTGTAGATCACGCCACGTACTCTGTAGTAGCGCCAGGCGCCCGTCACGATCGGCAGGTCGTAGCGGCGCAGGTTCAGGATCATCGAGTGCTGGTAGACTGGGAAGTCGTCGCCGACGCTGAACTCGGGCTCCATCTGCCCTTGCAGCACCCAGCGCGCCGTTCCGTTGGTCGTGGCGACCTTGCAGAACGTGTCCCCCGTCGTGAGCGTCTTGCACTCCGGCGCGGCTTTTGCAGCGGTCTTGGTCTCGGCTGTGGCATTGCCCATGTCGATCTTGCCGCCACGCATCACTTGGACCCCTTGCGCCGATCCTTCGGCGGAGGCGAGGGCGGGCAGGGCGCAGAACAGCGCGATCAGGGCGAGCGGGCGTGTCACGATCCTCATCACGAAAGCCTAGCCACGCAGATGCCATCGGGCAATGAAATTGAGAATCGACGCATGTTTCTGTCCTCCAAGCTTTTGAGGACAAGAAAAAACGGGCGGAGTGGTTCCGCCCGTTCGTAACTTTCCGTCTGGACTGTGGCTCAGAAGCCGACGACGTCCGAAGCTTTGCCGATCTGGGCGATCACTTCGCCGTTCTCGGGGCTGACTTCGTAGATGTAGCCAAACGAGCGCCAGTAGGTCGCGTCAGCCTTCAGGCCGAATGCGTCGGGCTGACGGAGGCGAACGTGGCTCTCGGTGATCTGCTGGCCAACCTGCCACAGAAGGTCGTTACGAACCGAGGGCTTTTCAGCATTTGCCTGGTTCGCGACCGAGACGCTCGATGCGAGTTTCGAACCTGCGGCGCTCATCGGACCATCTGCGAGAGCTGCCATCGGGGTAAGGGCTGCACCGATCACCGCGATCAGCGCGATACGGGGAAGATAAGTCATGCGCGTTTCCTTTCGTCTTGGTGGACCAAATGCCGCATTGCGGCGAAAAGGTCCATTGCAGATTCCGCATTACCGCTATGCACGCGTTTGTGTGCGATTGTGTGCCGGCGGTTTTGCTAGGGCGCTGAAAATGCTTAAAGAAATTCTAATGGTGGTTTCAGAAAATATGAAAGACCCGCGCAAACACGCGCGGGTCTTCACTTTTCGTAACGTCATTTTGAACGTCGTTTCTGCGTTTGCGCGGTCAGTTCCCGAGGATCGAACGCGCGAGTCCGATCAATGCGAGCACTTCGCCGGTCTGACGGTCGACCTGATAGACGTATCCGTTCGAACGCCAGTAGGTCCGATTGTCGTTCAACCCGTAGCGATTCGGGTCGCGGATCAGGACATAATCGCCAATGATTCTGTCGCCGCGACGCCAGCGGTGGTCGGCGTCCCGCCATGCGTCATCGCGCTCGTCGTCATGGCGATAGCTCTTCTTGGCGAGGCCCGGCGGGCGACAGCCATTGTTCTTCTTGGCCAGCCCCGGCGGGCAGCCCTTGTAATTGCGCTCCGCGTGGCCGCGGTCGTTCTTCCACTTGCCGTGGCCATGCCCGTCGGCAAGGGCCGCACCGGGCAGAAGGCTCGCCCCGAGGGCGGCGGCGAGGGTAAGCTGGGTCAGGCGTTTCATGTGACCTCTCCTTTCCATAAGCGCCTCAGGCGCATCTCGGGACATAAATGACCATACCTGCCGGGCCGTTCCATTGCGGAATCGAAACATACCTTCTCACAAGCAAGACCCCGCCGAAGACACACGGTCCTTCGGCGGGGTCCGGCTCGCCCGAGGGCGAGCTTAGGTCGTAGGGGTCACTTCTGGCAGGTATTGACGCCCAGCATCGAATAAAGCGGGCAGGTGCCCAGCAACCCGGTCGCAAGCGGGATCAACCCGATCCAGTACAGCCAGTGATAGGGGCCGGGCGGGGTGACGAAGAAGCCGATGATCAGGGCCAGCCCGACCACGATGCGCAGAGTGCGGTCGATGCCGCCGACATTGTTCTTGAACATGCAAAGCCCTTTCGGTGGCGCAGTTTCCTTTGATCTTGATACTGTTACGCAAGCTCAAGCGGCAAGGATTAACTGCGGGAGGCGCGGTGACGCGCCCCCGCTCAGCTGCGCGAGCGCTTCTCGAACCGCGGCAGCATGGCCGAGAAATCGCGCCCCTTGCCGCCTTCGGCTTCCACGAAAGCTGCGTAGAGCGCGGAGGCGAGCTTGCCCATCGGCGTGTCGGCATCGGCGCTCTCGGCAGCCTGCTGGCTCAGCCGCAGGTCCTTGAGCATCAGTTCGGCCGCGAAGCCCGGCTTGTAGTCGTTGTCGGCAGGCGATTGCGGCCCAACCCCCGGCGCGGGGCAATAGGTGTTCATCGACCAGCTCTGACCGGAAGAGGTCGAGACCACGTCGAACATCTTCTCGCGGTCGAGGCCCAGCTTGTCGGCCAGCGCGAAGGCTTCGCAGGTCGCGATCATCGTCACGCCGAGGATCATGTTGTTGCAGATCTTGGCCGACTGGCCCGCGCCCGCTTCACCGCAATGCACGGCCTTCTGGCCCATCACGTCGAAGAGCGGCTTCACGATCTCGAAGCTTTTCGCGTCACCGCCCACCATGAAGGTCAGCGTGCCGTTGGTCGCGCCACCCACGCCGCCGGAGACCGGCGCGTCGAGCGCACCGAGGCCGTGATCCGCCGCCATCGCCGCGACCGCTTTCGCGCTATCGACATCGACGGTCGAGCAATCGCACAGCACCGCATCTTCCTGCATCGCCGGGATCACTTCCTTGGCGACGTCGCGCAGGATCTGGCCGTTGGGAAGCATGGTGATGACAACCTCGGCCTCCTGCGCCGCCGCCGCAGCGGTCGTCGCCTGACCCACGCCCTCGGGCGGCGGGGCGGTGAGGTCGAAGCCGATCACTTTGTGACCCGCGGCAACCAGATTGGCCGCCATCGGCCCACCCATGTTTCCAAGCCCGATAAATGCGATTTTCATGGTGTCTCCTCCCAGATGGCCCATTCGGGGCCGAGCGGCTCCAGCATCTGCGCGACCGCCTCTTCCGGCAGCGCATCCAGAGCGTATTTCCATTGCGGATTGCGATCCTTGTCGATGATCTGCGCCCGCACGCCCTCGAGAAAATCACCTAGCTCCGCCGCACGCCAGGTAAAGCGGAACTCATGGGTGAGGGCGGCGCGGATGGTGTTCTCGGCGCGGGTCATTCGGATCAGGCGCAGCGTCGCTTCCATCGAGAGCGCGGAGTTGCGCAGCACCGTCTTGTAGGTCTTCTCGGCGAACTCGCTGCCCGAGGTTTCGAGCTTGGCGACGATCGCGGCGAGGTTCTCGGCCCAGAAAATCCGGTCGATCTCGGGGCGCAAAGCCTCCAGCTTGCCGGGTTCGGGCGAGGTGCGCGGATGGGGCAGGATGTCGATATTGCCGGTCTCGATGAGCCGGGTCTTCAGATCGTCCCAATCGGCCTCGGGCACGAACATATCGGCGAACCCCGCGTACAGCGCGTCTGTCGCGTTCATCCGCGCCCCGGTCAGGCCGAGATATTCGCCCACATGGCCGGGCGCGCGCGCCAGTAACAGCGTGCCGCCCACGTCCGGGATCAGCCCGATTCCGCTTTCGGGCATCGCCACTTGCGTGCTCTCGCCCACGATCCGGTCGCTGGCATGGCCGCCGACGCCGACGCCGCCGCCCATCACGAAGCCCTGCATGAAGGCGACGACGGGTTTGGGATATTCCGCGATCTTGGCGTTCATCCGGTATTCGTCGCGCCAGAAATCGCGCCCCGGCGCATAGTCGCCCGCGATCCCGGCCCGGTAGACGGCGGCAATGTCGCCGCCCGAGCAGAAGGCGCGATCGCCCACCGCGTCGATCACGACAAGATCGACCTCCGGGTCGTCGCGCCATTGATCGAGGGCCGCCTCGATCGCCATGGCCATGTCGTGATCGAGCGCGTTGAGCGCCTTGGGTCGATTGAAGGTCAGCCGTCCGGCGCGACCTTCTTTTCGTGCGATCATCGTTTCTTCGGTCATCCACGCTCCGCCAGCATCGCGCGACTGATGATCAGCCGCATGATTTCATTCGTGCCTTCAAGGATCTGGTGCACGCGCAGGTCGCGTACGAGCTTCTCGATCCCGTAATCGGCAAGATAGCCGTAACCACCATGCAATTGCAGGCATTGGTTTGCCACATCGAATGAGGCATCCGTCACATAGAGTTTAGCCATGGCGCAGAACTTCGTCGCATCATGGGTCTTCTTGTCGAGCTTCCATGCGGCCTGACGCAGGAAAGTGCGCGCGGATTCGAGTTTTACCTCCATCTCGGCGAGGCGGAATTGCAGCGCCTGGAACTGGTCGAGCGATTTGCCGAAGGCCTTGCGCTCGCCCATATAGGCCAGCGTCTTGGTCAGCGCGGCCTGCGCGCCGCCGAGGGCCGAGGCCGCGATGTTGAGACGCCCGCCATCGAGGCCTGCCATCGCATAACTGAAACCTTTGCCCTCTTCGCCCAGCAGATTCTCCGCCGGAATGTGGCAATCGTCGAATTGCACCTGCGCGGTCGGCTGGGCTTTCCAGCCCATCTTGCGCTCCAGCCCGCCGAAGCTGAGACCCTTTGCGCCGTCCTCGACGACCACGGTGGAGATGCCCTTGGGCCCCGGATCGCCGGTGCGGACCATTGTCACATAGACATCCGAATAGCCGCCGCCCGAGATGAACGCCTTGGTGCCGTTGAGCACCCAGCCCTCGTTCGAACGCTCGGCCTTGGTGCGCAATGCTGCCGCGTCCGAGCCCGAGCCCGGCTCAGTCAGGCAGTAGGAGAAGACTTTCTTCATGCTGACCAGATCGGGCAGCCAGCGCGCCTTGTCCTCGTCCGAGCCGAACTTGTCGATCATGCCGCCGCACATGTTGTGGATCGACAGGAACGAGCCCACGGCCGGGCAGGACATCGCCAGCGCCTCGAAGACGAGCGTCGCATCGAGGCGCGACAGGCCAGATCCGCCGTAGTCTTCGGAGACGTAAATACCGCCCAGACCCAGCTCGGCCACTTTCGGCCAGAGCTCTTTCGGGATCGTGCCAGCCTCTTCCCACGCCTCGGCATGGGGGGCGATCTCGTCTTGCCCGAAGGCGTAAGCCATATCGAAAATGGCCTGCTGTTCCTCGCTGAGCGCGTAATCCATGAAACTCCTCCCCGAGCTCACTTTCGGCAAAGGCTCGACCTCAACCGGATGAATTGAACACCCGTTTAATTTCGAATCCTTGCGAGAGTTTTGCAAGGGGAGAGCTGGGAAGGAAGGGGGCGGGCGCTCAACCCGCCAGATAATCCGCGATCACTGAGTGCGAGCCGCGCGCCCAGACGTCGTTCAGAAGTGCTGTGAATTTCGCCACGACCTCGGCATTCTCGGCCAGATCGCCGTAAATCTCCGACATTTCCAGCCACGCGGCGGGACGTTCTTTCGCCAGCTTCGACTGCGCGACGAGGTGATCCCAGTTCGGATCGTTCGGCGCGATCTCCGCCCCGGTCTCGCTGGTGCCGTAGCAATAGCGGCACCACAGCGCGCTTTCGAGGATCAGCCCGGTGCAATCGCGACCTTGTGCGACGCAGTCGTTGATCGAAGTGATGATGAACTTCGGCTGCCGGTTCGAACCATCGAGGCAGAGGCGGCGGATCGTGTCGGCCACTTCCGGGTTCGAGAAGCGATCGAGGATCAGCTGCTTGTAATCATTGAGATCTGTCTCTGGCACCGGCGGCACGATGGGCAGGATCTCGGTCGTCTCGATCTTGTCGAGATAGGCGCGGATCTGATCGTCGGCCATCGCCTCATGCGCGTATTCGATGTCGCGCAGCCCGGCGGCGTAGGCGATGATCGCGTGCCCGCCATTGAGAATGCGGATTTTCATCGTCTCGAACCGGTCGACCGCATCGGTGAAGGTCACGCCGACCTTCTCCAGCGCAGGGCGGCCAGCGGGGAAATTGTCCTCCATCACCCATTGGCGGAAGGGCTCGCAGGTGACGGGGGCGGCGTCCTCGATCCCGAAGCTTTCGGCCAATGCGCGCTCGCGCGGGCCGGTGGCCGGGGTGATCCGGTCCACCATCGAGTTCGGGAAGACGACATTGGCCTTGATCCATTGGCTCAGTTCGGGGTCCGACAGTTCCGCCAGCCCGCAAACCGCATCGCGCGTGACATGGCCGTTATGGGGGACGTTGTCGCAGCACATCACGGTGAAGGGCGGCACACCCGAGGCACGGCGCGCCTTCAGCGCCGCAATGATCGCGCCGAAGGCGGTCTCGGGGGCGTCGGGGTTGGCCGCATCGGCCTGAATGTCGGGATGGGTCGGGCTGAACGTCCCGGTCTTCGGGTCGATGTAATAGCCGCCCTCGGTCACGGTGAGCGACACGATCCGCACGCTGGGCTGCGACATCGCGGCGATCAGCGGGGCGTTGCCCGAGGCGACCTCGGCGAAACCGACCATCGAGCCGATCACGCGCGCCGATTTCGCCGCCGGGTCCAGTTCGATCACACTATACAGACCGTCCTGCGCCAAGACCGCGTCGCGCATCTTCGCATCGCCCGCGCGCACGCCCGCGCCCATCAGCGCCCAGTCATGGCCTTCGCCAAGCTCGAACAGATCGTCGAGATAGACTGCCTGATGCGCCCGGTGGAAATTGCCGCAGCCGATATGAACGATGCCGGGGGTGAGCGCGGCACGGTCGTAACCGGGGCGCGCAACGTCTGCGGGAAGCTCGGAGAGGGTGTCGTTGGAAAGTGTCATATCAGCTCATCCAGTTTCCGCCGTCGACATTGTAGGTCTGGGCGACGATGTATTCGGCCTCGTCCGAGGCGAGGAAAACGGCCATGCCGGTCAGGTCGGCAGCCGTGCCCATGCGACCAAAGGGGACGGCTTCGCCCACCTCTTTTTTCTTCTGGCCCAAGGGTTTGTTCTCGTATTTCGCGAAGAAAGCGTCGACGCCGTCCCAATGCTCTCCGTCGACCACGCCGGGCGCGATCGCGTTCACGTTGATGCCGTGTTCGATCAGGTTCAGACCCGCCGATTGGGTGAGGCTGATGACGGCGGCCTTGGAGGCGCAATAGACCGCCACCAGAGCCTCGCCACGCCGCCCGGCCTGAGACGCCATGTTGATGATCTTGCCGCCACGGGCCTGCGCGATCATCTCTTTCGCCGCCGCCTGCATCATGAACAGCGTGCCTTCGACATTGATCTTGAAGACACGGGCGTAGTCTTCGTGGGTGACCTCCACGAGGGGGGCCGCGGTGAAGATCGCTGCGTTGTTGATCAGGATGTCGATCCCGCCCGAGGCGCGCATCTTCTCCATCGCGGCGTCGATGCTGGCCGGGTCGGTCACGTCGAGCTTGAGCGCCACCGCGCCGATTTCGGCCGCCGTATCCTCGGCCCGGGCCATGTCGATATCGCCGATCACGACCTCCGCGCCTTCCGCGATGTATTTCTCCGCGAAGGCGCGGCCGATCCCGCGCGCGGCCCCGGTGATCAGGGCGCGTTTTCCTGTCAGTCGCATCAGATTGCCTGCCCTCGCGCGTCGAATTTGTGAAGCTGGCTCAGATCGGGCGTCAGATAGACCGTGTCGCCCGCATGCAGGCCGATCTCGCCACCGCCGCGCACGTTGATCAGGCCATACTCGGTGTCGACATGCAGGAACGTGTCGGAGCCCAGGTGCTCGGAGACGCCGACGGTGCCTTTCCACGTGCCTTCCGTCGTCGAGACCTCGATATGTTCGGGGCGGATTCCGATGCTGTCGGCGCCGTATTTCGCAGCCTCGTCGCCTTCGATGAAGTTCATCTTGGGCGAGCCGATGAAGCCCGCGACGAACTTGTTGCGCGGGGTGCGATAGAGTTCCAGTGGCGAGCCGACCTGCTCGATCCGACCAGCCTGCAGAACGACGATCTTGTCGGCCATGGTCATTGCCTCGACCTGATCGTGCGTCACATAGACCATCGTGGTCTTGAGCTTCTGGTGCAGCTCGGAAATCTCAAGACGCATGTTCACGCGCAGCGCCGCATCAAGGTTCGACAGCGGTTCGTCGAAGAGGAACGCCGCCGGTTCACGCACGATGGCACGACCGATCGCGACCCGCTGACGCTGACCGCCCGAGAGCTGGCCGGGACGGCGGTCGAGATAGTCGGTCAGGTTGAGAATGCGCGCGGCATTGTCGACCTTCTCCTTCGCCGCCGCTTGATCGAGCTTCGCCATCTTCAGCGGGAAGGCGATGTTCTTGCGCACCGACATATGCGGGTAGAGCGCGTAGCTTTGGAACACCATCGCCAGACCGCGCTTGGCGGGGGGCAGTTCGGCCGACGGTTGACCGTTGATCTCAATCTCGCCGCCGGAGACATCTTCCAGACCCGCGATCAGGCGCAGAAGGGTGGATTTACCGCAGCCCGAGGGGCCGACGAAGACGACGAACTCGCCATCGTTGATTTCCAGATCGAGCGGCGGGATGACCTCGACATCGCCGAAGGCCTTGCGGACGCCCTTGAGGGTTATTTGTCCCATGGGTTTAGCTCCTTATTTCACGGCGCCGAAGGTCAGGCCACGCACCAGCTGTTTCTGGCTGAACCAGCCGAGGATCAGGATCGGTGCGATAGCCAGCGTCGAGGCGGCAGAGAGTTTCGCGTAGAACAGCCCTTCGGGGCTGGAATAGGCGGCAATGAAAGCGGTGAGGGGGGCGGCTTTCGCCGCCGTCAGGTTCAGCGTCCAGAAGGCTTCGTTCCACGCGAGGATCACGTTGAGCAAAAGCGTCGAGGCGATGCCGGGCACGGCCATCGGGGTGAGCACATAGAGGATCTCGCCTCCCAGCGTCGCCCCGTCCATGCGCGCTGCCTCGAGGATGTCCTTCGGGATTTCCTTGAAATAGGTGAACAGCATCCAGATCACGATCGGCAGGTTCATCAGGCACAGCACGATGACCAGACCGATCCGAGTATCCAGAAGGCCCCAGTCGCGGAACATCAGGTAGATCGGGACGAGCACGCCCACCGCGGGCATCATCTTCGTGGACAGCATCCACATCAGAACGTCCTTGGTGCGCTTGCCCGGCACGAAAGCCATGGCCCAGGCCGAGGGGATCGCGATGACCAGCGCCAGCAGGGTGGAGCCGAAGGAGATCACCACCGAGTTCATGAAGTGGCGAAAGTAGTTCGAGCGCTCCTGCACGACGTGGTAGCTCTCGAACGTCCAGGACGAGGTCAGTACGTCCCAGGGCGCCTTGATCGCATTGCCCTCGGTCTTGAACGACAGGATGATCGTCCAGAGGATCGGGAAGAAGATCACGAAGGCCAGCGCCCATGCGATCACCGACATGATCACGCGGCGGCGGTTTGATACTTTGCGCGCCATTGGATTACGCCTCCAGGTTCTTGCCGATCATCCGCATCAGGAAGATCGCGACGATATTTGCGAGGATCACGGCGATCACACCGCCCGCAGCGCCTCCGCCCACATCGAATTGCAGCAGCGACTGGACATAGACGAGATAGGTCAGCGTGGTGGACGCGTTGCCCGGGCCGCCATTCGTGGTCACGAGGATTTCCGCGAAGGTCGAGAGCAGGAAGATCGTCTGAATGAGGATCACCACGGTCGCGGCGCGCGCGAGGTGCGGCAGCATGATGTAGAAGAACCGCGACAGCGCGCCGGCACCATCCATCTCGGCGGCCTCCAGCTGCTCGGAATCGAGCGATTGCAGCGCGGTCAGCAGGATCAGCGTCGCAAACGGCAGCCACTGCCATGCCACGATAATCGTGATCGAGAGCATCGGCGCATGGGCGAGAAAGTCGTAAGGTTGCAGCCCTATCGCCTTGGCGAGATAGGCAAAAATGCCGTTCACCGGATTATAGAGCATGTTCTTCCACACCAGCGCGGACACGGTCGGCATCACGAAGAAGGGCGCGATCACGAGGACACGCACGATGCCTTGGCCGAAGATCGGCTGATCGAGCAGCAGCGCCAGCAGGATGCCACCGAAGACGGTGATCAGAAGCACGCCCCCCACCAGTACCAGCGTGTTGATCAACGCGGTGAAGAAGGCGGGATCGGTCAGGAAGTAATAGTAATTGTCCCAGCCAACGAAGCCGCCCTGACCGGGCATCAACAGGTTGTAGCGCTGGAACGAGAACCAGATCGTCATGCCCAATGGCACTGCCATCCAAAGAAACAGCAAGATGACGGATGGCGAAATCATAAGGCGCGCGGCAGAGCGCGAGGCTTGCGTGGACATCGGTCCGGCTCCGGTTATCGGGAGTTGCAAAAAGAGGCACGGGGCGGTCAGACCCAAAATGACCGCCCCGGCCAGGGAGGGGCCAGATTACTTGATGTAACCGGCCTTCTTCATCTCACGCTCGGTCAGGCTTTGTGCGCTTTGCAGTGCCTGATCGGCCGAGACTTGCCCTGCGAGAGCCGCCGAGAACTGCTGACCGACAGCGGTGCCGAGGGCCTGGAATTCGGGGATCGCGACGAACTGGACGCCGGTGTACGGCACGTCGTTCACCGAAGGATGCTGCGGGTCAGCCGCGTCGATCGACTTGATGGTCAGATCGGCGAAGGGGGCCGCTTCTTGATACTTCGGGTTGTCGTAGAGCGAAGTACGGGTGCCCGGGGGAACGTTCGCCCAGCCTTCTTTCTCCGCCACGAGCTCGGTGTAGTGCTTCGAGGTCGCCCATTCGATGAAGGTCTTGGCGGCGTCTTCCTTCTGGGTACCAGCCGGGATCGCCAGCGACCACGCCCAGAGCCAGTTCGCGTTCTTGTCGACGCCTTCCTTGTGCGGAGCCATCGCGAAGCCGACCTTGTCAGCCACGGTCGAGTCCTGCGGGTTGGTCACGAAGGAGGCTGCAACGGTCGCATCCATCCACATGCCGCACTTGCCCTGCTGGAACAGCGCCAGGTTCTCGTTGAAGCCGTTCGACGAAGCGCCGGGCGGGCCGTAGTTGTTCATCAGGTCGAGATAGGTGGTCAGGGTCTCTTTCCACGCTTCGCCGTCGAATTGAGGTTTCCAGTCCATGTCGAACCACTGACCGCCCATCGAGTTGTTCATGGCGCTCAGGAAGGCCATGTTCTCGCCCCAGCCTGCCTTGCCGCGCAGACAGATGCCGTAGACTTCGTTGTCCTTGTCGGTCATCGCCTTGGCGGCTTTCTCGATGTCGGACCAGGTCGGCTTCTCGGGCATGGTCATCCCGGCCTTTTCCATCAGGTCCTTGCGATACATCACGAAGGAGCTCTCGCCGTAGAAGGGCGCGGCATAGAGGTGATCGTCGACCGTCAGGCCCGAACGGATCTGCGGCAGCAGGTCGTTCACATCATAGCTGTCGGGCATGCCGTCGAGCGGCACGAGCCAGCCTTGCTTGCCCCAGATCGGAACCTCATAGGTGCCGATGGTGAGCACGTCGAACTGACCGCCCTTGGTCGCGATGTCGGTCGTAACCTTCTGGCGCAGAACGTTTTCTTCCAGCGTGACCCATTCGACTTTGATGTCGGGATGCTCGGCGTAGAAGTCGTCCATCAGGCCCTGCATGCGGACCATGTCGCCATTGTTCACGGTTGCGACGGTGATGGTGGTCTCGGCCGCTGCGGCAGTCGCAAGCGCGCCAAGAGCACAGGCGCCCATGAGCGCCCGGATCGTGTAAGTCATAGATTTCCTCCCTTGAGTTTTGAGCATATGCCCAAACTGTGAGAAAATATTCACGAACGCGACCTAAACTGTCAATCCAGAATTACTGCGATGTCTTGATTAATTGTTAACGCTGACAGTAACGCCTTGTTTCGGCGTCAGTCTTCCAGCAGGGCCTGGGCCGTCGGCTCATCGGTCACGAGCCCGTTGAGAAGCCCGCCATCGAGGGCTGCACGAATCGCGACCAGTTTCGATGGGCCGGCTGCGATGCCGATCACCGGCGCTTCTCGCTTGGGCTCGATCCGGAACGAGCCGAACCGTGCGGTGGTGGGGGTGGCGATGTAATTGCCCTGCGCATCATAGAACGAGCCCACGAGCTCGCCCACGCCACCCGCGTCGCGCAATTCCTCCAGCTCGGCAAGGGTGACGAAGCCGTCCTTGTAGACTGGCGCGTCCTCGCCCAACTGGCCGACACCGACGAAGGTCGCATCTGCCGCCGCCGCAAGCCGCTGCACCGCCTGCACCGGCTTGAGCTTGTCGAACATCGCGCGCTCTTCCACCGTCTCCGAGATCACCGGCACCAGCATCGGGTAATGCGGCAGGCGGAGATTGTCGGCCATGCGCATGATGACGTCATAGAACGAGGCCGAGCCATCGGGCGCGATGTTACCGATCAGCGAGACGATCTTATGCGCGGTCGCGGGGCGCTGCATCACCTCGTTCACCATCGCCGAGAGCGAGCGCCCGGTGCCGAAGGCGATCACCTGCGGCTCGGAGCGTGCGAGGATACGTTCGAGAAGCGTGGCGGCGAAGGCCGCAGTGGCCGCAGAGGGATCGCCCCGTTCGCCCAGCGAGGGCGCGACACGCGCCGTCTGCAGCCCGAAGCGCCGGATCAGCGCCGCTTCCAGTTCCAGACAGGCCCCGATCTTGTGCTCGATGCGCCCCCGCACCAGCCCCTCGGAGACCGCGCGGCTCACCAGCCGCTGCGCGCGCTGGCGCGAGACGCCAAGCTCGGCGGCGATCTGGTCCTGCGTCATTCCGCCGACATAATAGAGCCATCCGGCCCGTGCCGCCTCGTCATCGCGCGAGGTTTCGGCGTCACTCATACGGTTCACGAATCTTTCTCCCTAGTCGGCTCATTCTGGAAGAACTCGGTGAAATGCGCAAATTCGCGATGCGGCTGCGCGTCCTCGGGCGGGGTCAGATCGCGCCCGGCCAGATGGCTGCCGCCCGTGAAGCGCCAGACTTCCATTCCCGCCGCAAGCCCGGCGCGGATACCGTTGAGACTGTCCTCGATCACCAGCGTGCGGGCCGGGGCCGCGCCCATCTTCTTTGCCGCATGGATGAACAGATCGGGCGCGGGTTTGCCATGCGCGACCTCGCTTGCCGTGAACAGCCGGTCGCCCACCATCTTGCGCAGCCCCGCGATTTCCAGCGAGCGTTCCGCGCGCGGCTGGCTCGACGAGGTCGCCACGCACCACGGCACGTCCAGCCTCTCCATCACATCGGCCACGCCCGGCATTACCTGCAACTCGCGCTCGAATGCATCCAGCAGCCTTGCGCGATATTGCGCCTCGAACTCCTCCGGCAGATCGAGCCCGAATTCGTAGCGGATCTGCTTCATCACGGTGGGGTAGGAGCGTCCGAGAAAATGCCGCGCGACATAGTCGAGGTCGATCGACACCCGCAGCTTGGCCAGCTCGTCGATCAGCATCTGCGCCGAGATGATCTCGGAATCGATCAACACCCCGTCGCAGTCGAAAATCACCAGCTCGGTCATGGTTCCTCCCCCTGTCCTTCGCGCAGCGATAGCGCGCGAAAGCGGGGATGGCCAGAGGTGGGAGGGGACGGTCAGGCTGCGGCGCCTTGCGCGCCGATCCCGGTCACGCGCAGCACGATCGCACCTGCGCCGAACAGGAAGATCGCCATCATGCCGAGCCACCCGACCCAGGGGATCATGCAGATGAGCGCCCCGATCACCGCCCCGCCGAAGGCCGCGAGTGCGCATTCTCCATTGGTGACGGGATGGCCGCGCCCGATCAGATCATGCGCCCAGGCGCCGATGACCCAGATGCCCACGATATAGCCGCCGAAGCCCAGCACCAGCACCCCGAGCAGCGAGAACGGAATAAGCACGATGCCGATCACCGTCATCGCGAGCAACAAGATCGACCCAACCAGCGCCGAAAGCCCGATGAAGCCTGCAAGCCCTGCGCGCAACGGATGGGCGAGGCTGCGTTGGCGCATCCGGTCCATGAAGCCCGGTGCGAAGACCGCAAGAAGCGTGGCCACGATCCCGACCACGAGCACGCCGCCCAGCCAGTCGCGGGTCTCGATGAGGTAATTGCGCTCCGGGGCTACGCGCGACTTCGCCTGCTCGAACTCCTTCGCCTCATGGATGCTGACCTGATCGGCCGGGGCGACGCTGGTGGGCACGCTCACCTCGCCGGGCGTGTCGGTGTAGACTTGGACCTTGCCGGTGACCGTCGCGCCATCGCCCCAGGTGACGGTCTTTGTCCCCAGCACCAGATCGCCCGAGATCTCGGTGTCGATCTGTGCGTCGTCGGCGCCGATGATCACGCTGCCCGCGACCGGCGCCTCTAGCCGGACCTGCTGGCCCATCGCGCGCAGGTTGCCCGAGATCGGGCCCTTGATGGTGAGCGCCTGACCCGCAAGCGTCGCCCCACCCGCGACCGGGGCGTGGAGGTCGATATCCTGTCCTGCCGCGTAGAGATCGCCGCCCACCCGCGCGCCAATCACGATATTCTGGCCCGCCAGATGCGCCGCGCCGGTGATCGGGCTGCCCAGTGTCACATGCTGACCGGCGGCGAAGAGATCGTGGATGTTCTCGCCCGTGGCACTCACGGTGCGGCCCGCGAGATAGGCGTCGCCGCCGAAGCGCCAGTCTTGAGTTTCCGCAGCCGTTGCGACCGAGGCGGCCAGCGCGACAGCGAGGCAGGCGAGGGATTTGACGAGGAAATTGCGCAACATGACCGGGGCCCTCCAGCGAAATTGACGTTGGGGGAAGTATAGCGCCATTCGTTTGCGGCCCAGTGACATAGCTCAATGCGCGCTTAAAAACCTGCGCCGCACAAATGTGAAAAGGGGCGCCCCTTTCGGAGCGCCCCTTCCCATTAGATCCCTGAAGCGGGAACGGCCGATTACATCATGCCGCCCATGCCGCCCATGCCGCCCATGTCGGGGGCACCGCCAGCGCCTTTCGGCTCCGGCTTCTCGGCGATCATCGCTTCGGTGGTGATCAGCAGGCCAGCAACCGAAGCCGCGTCTTCGAGCGCGGTGCGGGTCACTTTCGCCGGGTCGATCACGCCGAACTCGAACATGTTGCCATATTCTTCGGTCTGCGCGTTGAAGCCGAAGTTCAGGTCGTCGCTCTCGCGGACCTTACCGGCCACGACAGCACCGTCCACACCGGCGTTCTCGGCGATCTGACGCAGCGGCGCTTCGAGAGCGCGCTTGACGATCGCGATGCCAGCTTCCTGGTCGGAGTTCGCACCGGTGAGACCGGCGAGCACTTTCGCGCCCTGCACGAGGCTGACGCCACCGCCGACGACGATGCCTTCCTGAACGGCCGCGCGGGTCGCGTTCAGAGCGTCGTCCACACGGTCCTTGCGCTCTTTCACTTCGACTTCGGTCATGCCGCCGACGCGGATGACAGCAACGCCACCGGCCAGTTTCGCGACACGCTCTTGCAGCTTCTCGCGGTCGTAGTCCGAGGTGGTTTCCTCGATCTGGGTGCGGATCTGGCTGACGCGCGCTTCGATCTCGGCCTTGTCACCAGCGCCTTCGACGATGGTGGTGTCGTCCTTGGTGATGGTCACCTTCTTGGCGGTGCCCAGCATGTCCATGCCGACGTTCTCGAGCTTCATGCCGAGGTCTTCCGAGATCACTTGGCCGCCGGTGAGGACAGCGATGTCCTGCAGCATGGCCTTGCGGCGGTCGCCGAAGCCCGGTGCTTTCACGGCTGCGATCTTCAGGCCGCCGCGCAGCTTGTTGACCACGAGGGTCGCGAGCGCTTCGCCTTCGACGTCTTCACCGATGATGAGGAGCGGCTTTTGCGACTGGATGACCTGCTCGAGGAGCGGGACCATCGGCTGCAGCGACGAGAGTTTCTTCTCGTGGAGCAGGATGTAGCAGTCTTCGAGTTCCGCGACCATCTTGTCGGGGTTGGTCACGAAGTAGGGCGACAGGTAGCC
>NZ_DFRG01000095.1:1007-23315 GCF_002378135.1 Thioclava sp. UBA3469 | reverse complement strand
TCGAACTGCATGCCTTCGACGACTTCGACTTCGGTCTCCATGCCGCGGGCTTCTTCCACGGTGATGACGCCGTCATTGCCGACTTTCTGCATCGCGTTGGCGATCATCTTGCCGATGGCTTCTTCGCCGTTCGCCGAGATGGTGCCGACCTGAGCGACTTCGTCCGAGTCCTTGACCGGGCGAGCAGCGCTCTTGATCGCGTCGACGACTTTCGAGGTCGCGAGATCGATGCCGCGCTTGAGGTCCATCGGGTTCATGCCAGCGGCCACGGCTTTCAGGCCGTCCTTGACGATCGCCTGAGCGAGCACGGTGGCGGTGGTGGTACCGTCGCCAGCCTCGTCATTGGTGCGCGAGGCGACTTCTTTCACCATTTGCGCGCCCATGTTCTCGAACTTGTCCGAAAGTTCGATCTCTTTGGCGACCGACACACCGTCTTTGGTGATGCGCGGCGAACCGAACGACTTTTCGATCACGACGTTGCGGCCTTTCGGGCCCAGCGTGACCTTCACCGCGTCGGCGAGGATGTTGACGCCGTCGAGCATACGATCGCGGGCGTCGGTGGAGAATTTCACGTCCTTGGCTGCCATGTTTGTTGGCTCCTTGACTGAGTTGTTCTTGGGATATCAGGGGATCTCGGTAAGGGCAGGGCGCCTTACGAGATGATGCCCATGATGTCGCTTTCTTTCATGATGAGCAGCTCTTCGCCGTCGAGGGTCACTTCCGTGCCCGACCACTTGCCGAAGAGAACGCGGTCGCCAGCTTTGACGCCCGGCGCGATCAGCTCGCCCGATTCCTTGCGCGCGCCGTCACCCACTGCGACGACTTCACCCTCTGCGGGCTTTTCTTTCGCGCTGTCGGGGATGATCAGGCCACCCTTGGTTTTTTCTTCGCTCTCCACGCGCTTGACCAGCACACGGTCATGAAGCGGTTTGAATGCCATCTGGGTCACTCCCTAAAGGTTCCAGGTTCGAAAACTTTTAGCACTCGTCACTGGTGAGTGCTAACGATGGCGGAGTTAGTCATTGGGGCGGGTGGGTGTCAATAACCGGAAGGCGAATTTTTTGCGTCAATTCGAGCGATCGGGGCGCGGCGATTTCGCCTCTATGCGGAATGCAGATCGCGTGGCACTCTCGCCGTCATGAAACTCGCCACGTTCCTTCGGCCGCTGCTGGCCCCCGCGCTCTCGCTCTGCCTCGCACTGCCCGCTTGGGCCGAGTGCCGGGGCAAGAATATTTTCGATGCGCTGCCCGCAGCCGAGCAGGAGGCGCTGACCGCCGAGGCCGATTCCGCGCCCTTCTCTCGCGGATTGCTGTTCTCTGCAACCAAAGGCGAGGAAAAGATCACGCTGGCTGGCACTTACCACCTTCCAGATCCGCGCCATGACGCGCTTGTCGGCGCGCTCTCGAAGGCGCTCGACGATGCATCGCGGCTTCTGGTGGAGGCCGGTCCGGACGAGCAGGGGAAGCTGGAGCATGCGATCAAGACCGACCCGACGCTGATGTTCTCGACCGGCAAGACGCTGCCGCAGATGATGTCGGAGCAGGACTGGAACATGACCAAGGCGGCGCTTGCCGCCCACGGGATGCCCGCCTTCCTCGCGGCCAAGATGCGGCCCGCTTTCGTCGCGATGACGCTCTCGCTGCCGCCTTGTGCGACGGCCGAGCTTGCGAAGGGGCAGGGAGGTCTGGACCTGCAGGTGATGACGAAGGCCGAGGCCGATGGCGTGCCGGTCGAGGCGCTCGAGCCGTGGGATACTGTCTTCAAGCTCTTCAACGGGATCACCGAGACCGAAGCGCTGGAGATGCTGCGCGCGGCGGTGATCGGCGCGCCCCTGGCCGACGATATGGGCGTGACGATGGGCGATCTCTATTTCCGGGGCGAGCCGCGTCTGATCTGGGAACTGGCGCGCTATCAGGCGGTCGCGGCGGGCATGGATGCCGACGAGGTCGAGCGTCAGATGAAGCTTTCCGAGGACCTTCTGATGGTGGCGCGCAACCAGAACTGGCTGCCCGAGATCGAGGCAGCGGCAGAGGATGGCCCGGTCGTCGTGGCGGTGGGCGCGCTGCATCTGTCCGGCGAAGAGGGGCTGTTGCGGCTGCTCGAAAAGGACGGCTGGACGATCAAGCGGCTCGATAGCTGATCAGCTGAAACACGGCCTTTGCGGGGCGCCCCTCGAGGGTTCCGGCGCGCGCCTTTCCGCATCGCCAGACCCCTAGGTGACAAGCCCAGACACAGCGCCTATAACCTGCGCCGACAGATGATTATCCGAGAGGATCTCCCCATGACGATCAAGGTTTTTGGCCATAAGGCTCCCGACACCGACTCCACCGGCTCGCCCATCGCCTGGGCGTGGTATCTCAATGATGTCAAAGGCACTCCGGCCAAGCCCTGCTTGCTGGGTGAGCCCAACACCGAGGCCGCTTTCGTCATCGAACATTGGGGTCTCGACAAGCCCGAGATCATCTCTGACGTGGAAGAAGGCGAGGACGTGGTCGTCGTCGACACCAACAACCCCGCCGAGCTGCCGAGCGGTATAAACGCGGCCAACGTCATCCAGATCATCGATCACCATAAGCTGACCGGCGGGATCGAAACCAAAGGCCCGATCGACATCACGATGCGCCCGCTCGCCTGCACCGCGACCATCCTCTACGATCTGATGGGCGACGACGTGGCGAAAGCGCCGCGCGGCATCAAGGGCGCGATGCTCAGCTGCATCCTGTCGGACACGCTGGAATTCCGCTCGCCCACGACCACCGATCACGACCGGGCCGTCTGTGACGCGCTGGCATCGGATCTGGGCATCGACATGCACGAGTTGGCCGAGAAAATGTTCGAGGCGAAATCGGATGTCTCCGCCTTCACCGATGCGGAACTGCTGCGGATGGATTCCAAAGAATACCCGGTCGACGGCACGAGCTTCCGCGTCTCCGTGCTGGAGACCACCGCGCCGAAAATGGTGCTGGACCGGAAGGCCTCGCTGATGGCCTCGATGGAAGAGGTCGCGAAGGAAGACGGCGTCGATCAGGTGCTGCTGTTCGTGATCGACATTCTGAAGGAAGAGGCGACGCTGCTGGTGCCGAACGATCTGGTGAAGGGCGTGGCCGAGAAGAGCTTCGATGCCACGGTCGAGGGCGACACGGTCGTCCTGCCGGGCGTGATGAGCCGGAAAAAGCAGATCATTCCGTCGCTCAAGGTCTGAGCCTTTCGGGGATTGGAATTGGGGAAGGGGCGTCCGGTCGGGCGCCCCTTTTTCGTTTGGTCGGGTAGAAGGGCGCTCGCCGGTCCGTGGGGTGGCGCGGCAAAACCTTTGAGGCTTGGCGCTTTATGCCTGCCAAGCCTCCCACAGTATGAACGATGTGTGCGGGTGGCAATGCGCCAGCCCGTCGGGACGGACCGGCGCGCGCCCTGCGCCTGCGGCGCGCATCGGGCGCAATCGCGAAGCTGGAGCATTTTGCTCGGACGCGGGGCGACCAGCCCCGGGCCGCGCCCGAGCCTCAGCGCCTCATTCCTCCATCGTCCCCGTTTCCACGAAGCGTTGGTGCCAGCTCAGCGCCTCGCCCAGCAGGTTCGGGGCGTGATTGGCGAAGCTGCCCTTCTTCGCGCGCTCGAAATAATCCCGCAGCATCGGGCGATAGGCGGGATGAGCGCAGGTCTCGATGATCGTCTCGGCACGCTGCTTCGGAGACAGCCCCCGCAGATCGGCCAGACCCTGCTCGGTCACGATCACCTGCACATCCTGCGCGATGTGATCGACATGGGCGGCCATCGGCACGATCGCGGAAATCTTGCCGCCCTTCGCGACCGAAGGCGTCATGAAGATCGACACATAGCCGTTGCGCGCGAAATCGCCCGAGCCGCCGATACCGTTCTGGATTTTCGAGCCCATCACATGAGTCGAGTTCACGTTGCCATAGATATCCGCCTCGATCAGCCCGTTCATCGCGATACATCCCAGACGGCGCACAAGCTCGGGGTGGTTCGAGATCTCCTGCGGACGCAGGATCAGCTTGTCACGGAAATAGGCGGCGTTGTCGTTGAAATACTGCGCCTTCTCGGGCGAGAGCGAAAACGCCGTGGCCGAGGCCATGCGCAGCTTGCCCGCCTCGATCATGTCGAGCATCCCGTCCTGAATGACCTCGGTGAAGGCCGTCATCTGGTCGAAGGGCGCCTCGATCAGCCCGGCCATCACGGCATTGGGCACATTGCCCACGCCCGATTGCAGCGGCAGCAGCCCGCGCGGCAGGCGGCCCTGTTTCACCTCGTTGCCGAGAAAGTCGAGGATATGACCGGCAATCGCCTCGGCCACCGCATCGGGCGGGCTGAAGGGCGCGTTGCGGTCGGGCGCGTCGGTCTCGACCACGGCCACGACCTTCTCGGGATCGACCTCGAAATAGGTCTGCCCAATCCGGTCGTCAGGCTTCACCAGCGGGATCGGCACGCGGTTCGGCGGCAGGGCAGTGCCGTAATAGATGTCATGCATCCCCTCCAGCAGCGGCGATTGCCAGCGGTTCACTTCGAGGATGATCTTGTCGGCACAATCGAGCCACGTCTTGTTGTTGCCGACCGAGCTCGACGGGATCAGCTTGCCGTCCTCGGTGATGCCGGAGATCTCGATCACTGCCGTGTCGAGCGTGCCCATGAACCCCATCCACGCCATCGGCGCGACCTGACTCAGGTGCATGTCGAAATATTTCATCTGGCCCGCATTGATCCGCTCGCGCGCGATCGGGTCGGAATTGTAGGGTAGGCGGAATTCGATCCCGTCGGCCTTCGCCAAGGCACCGTCCAGCTCGGGACCGGTCGAGGCGCCCGACCAGATCTTGACCTTGAAGGGGCGGCCCGCCGCGTGCTCAGCCTCGATCCGCGCAGCCAGCGCCATCGGCACCGCCTTGGGATATCCCGAGCCGGTGAAGCCCGACATGCCGATGGTCGCGCCATTGTCGATCAGCTCTGCGGCCTCTTCGGCCGACATGACCTTGGCGGCGAGCCCGGCATGGGCTTTGCGGATCGTATGGTTCATGAACAAGCGCCTCCTTCGCGATGGTTCGGTCGCGACGGCGCGGAACGGGGCTCCTCTCTGCCCCGCATGGCCGCGCGACCTGGTGTTCCGGTGACGAGGAACGCGAGGTTGCGCGGGATGTCCATGTTTGGCAGATATGCGCCGAGTGCATATCAACTGTCACGGGGTGCATGGCATATCGATCTCAGCGCCAGTGGCGCAGAGATCAGGCTTCGGCAAAACCCATCGAAATCAGGGCATTGGCGAAATCGTCATTGGTGAACGGCTTGATCAGCATCTTGCCTTCGGGAAAGCCGTCCATCATCACGGATTGTTCATCATATCCGGTCGAGTAGAGGATCGGCACCGCACGTTCGCGCAGCGCCTTGGCGGCTTCCAGCGAGGTTTCGTCGCCAAGATTGATGTCGAGCAGCGCCATCGAGATGTCATTGCCGCCAGCAATATGGAGCAATGCTTCTTCGACAGTGCCGAAGATGACCACATCGCGCGCGCCGAATTCGCTCAGCATCGCGGCCGCATCATAGGCCACGATCATCGCGTCTTCGAGCACCAGCGCGGTGCCGTCGATCCGAGGGGGGGAACAAAGAGTCACGAGGACCGCCTAGCCGCGAGGCGGGCACCGCTTACGCGGATCTCGCTTCGTTCGTGTTGGAAAATCCGGGGCATCAGCTTCCTGTCCTTGCAGATTACTGCATTTGGAGGGGGGATAGGATCGGGATCGATCCGACGTCAGTATAACGCTTTTAGGCTTCAGCCCGATTGTCGGTGCGCTGAGAGGCCTCTTGGACCTTAGTGCACCTCGTAATCTCCGGGGTCATTTAACTATGACATACTGCTGCAAAGCGTCTAGCTGGTATGAATCCCACAGGGCTGCCTGTTACACAAGCGATCGTGAACATGCGGGGCGCAGATAGTGAGGGAAATAAGGGGAAATACGGAATCCACCCACGAAATTTGAAAGGAACCTGCCACGGTCCTTCGCGTTGCCTTATGACGTAAAAGTGAGCCAAGGCATGACACGCAACTTTAGAAATTGTCCCTTCGTCGATAATCCCGCCTTCATGGCACCCGATGCGCACGAGGAAGCAATCGCCGAGGCCGCCCGCGCGGGCGAGCTAAGGATGCCCGCAGGGCAGACCGTCGTGATGGAAGGCAACGAGCCGCAACGGTTCTTCACGTTGATCGAAGGCCAGGCCATGCGTTACCGGATGCTGGAAGACGGTCGGCGCCAAGTGCTCAATTTCCTCTTTCCCGGCGATCTGATCGGCCTCGACGCGATCATGATGGGCATGGCCTCGCACACGACCGAGGCGCTGACCCCGGTAAAGCTCAGCGTTTTCGACCGTAAACAAGTGTGGGAGCTTTTCTCGAAGATGCCGCAGCGTGCGATGATGCTGACGTGGCAGGTCGCGCGCGAGGAGCATTTCCTGAGCGATGCGCTGGTCACGGTGGGGCAGCGCTCGGCGCGCGAAGCGCTCGCATGGGCCTTCGTCACTCTCTTTGAGCGCGGGTCGCAGACCGGGCTGGTGCGTGACGGCAAGATGCCGTTCCCGGTGCGGCAGCAGGATCTCGCGGATGCGCTCGGGCTATCGCTCGTTCACACCAACAAGACGCTTGCCCGTCTGAGGTCCGAGGGGCTCGTCAGATGGGCGCAGGGGATTCTCGAACTGCCCGATCTCGAAAGGCTCGCCGATATAGGAGTCGTCGAGCTCGGGGCCGGGCCACCGCGCTACTATTTATAGTCGCGCAGGAGAGTGGCGGAATTCCTCAGGAACGCTGCAGTCGCGCAGCGATTCCTAAAGCTTTTCACATAAGCGAAAAGCGTTTTTCCGCCGGGTGACGCCGAGGAACATCCGAAAAAATCTGCATCAATGTCCTATGACGTAGCGCGCTCAGCGCTTTCGCGGCAGATGCTGGTTTCTTCGCAGAAATCAACAAAACGGAACCGAGCAAGCTTGGAAAACCTGTCTCGAAAACCTGACCTCGCCTATCTGGCGGAGCTGTCCCAATCGCAACGCGCCATTCCCGCGGGGGCGGCGCTTTTGCCCGAGTCCACGCCATTGATCGTGCGGGTCGAGCGCGGGATCGCCATGCGCTATACGCTGCTCGAAGACGGGCGCAGGCAAGTCGAAGCGCTGGTTTATCCGGGCGATCTGTGCGGGCTGACGAGCGTGCTCTACGGTCCGGGGGCGAGCTATTACGAGGCACTCACGCCGATGATGCTGTCGAGCTTCGATCCGGCCGATCTGCATCAGCCTCTGCCAGATGGTCCCGACCGCACCACGACGCTCGTGTGGCTGATGACGCGCGAACTGACGCGGCTGTCGGGCTGGCTGGCCTCGGTCGGGCAGCGCAACGCCAATGAGGGGATCGCGTGGTTCGTGATGCACGCATGGGAGCGTGCCGAGGCGGTCGGGCTGATCGAGAAGGACAGCGCGCCGTTTCCCTTCGCCCAGCAGGTCGTGGCGGACTCGCTCGGGCTGTCGCTCGTGCATACGAACAAGACGATCCGCCGTCTGCGCGATCAGGGCCTGTTCAGGATCGCCGGCGGGCGGGTGCGGATCTCGTCGCTCCCGGCGCTGCGCCGGGCCGCGGCGCTCTGACCGTTCCCTTCTGGTAATCCTCTCTGACAGCGCGCCGCGGGGTTTCCGCGGCGTTGGTTTGTCATGCGCCGGGGGAGGGCGCTGCCCGTTACCGTCAACGCGGGGCGAGGCGGGAGCCTGAGCGGATAACACCCCTCACGCACCGCGTGACCTCAAGCGTCCGTGATCGGCTAAGTTGCTCATTTTGCTCACGGATCGCTCACCGCTCCATCACAAGCGCGAGAGAAGGGCCCGTTTACCCCTGTATTCGGGCGCGCCCGTTCAAGACCAACCCCCTTTATTTATTGGTTATTTTTTCGTGCGTCGCAGGTGTGTGATGGCATTTGTGCATGATTTTCAGTCGGTTACGCCCGTTCCTGCGACAATTTGTCAACACCGATTGACCTCGCGGGCGCTGCCCTAGAGTGGGAGGCATCGCGCGGGACGGGAGCCCTCGCGGCCTCCCCCGAGAGACCCCTATGCCCCCGCGCCAAGAAGAGGGAATAGGAAAGGTATTTCCGTGTTGTTTGAAAAAATCTACAAGCGGCCCAGCCGCCTCGCTGCCCCGGTCCTGTTGACCGTTGCGGCTGCATGGCTGTCAGGTTGCGCGGAGAACGGGGTGATGACCCCGCTCGGCCCGGTGGCGGCCGGAGAACGCGCTCACCTGATCAGCTTCTTCCTTTGGATGCTGCCCATTTCTCTGCCGATCCTGATCGGCACGCCGTGGATCGCGATGCGCTATCGCCGTCATGGTGGGAAAGGAAAATATGACCCGACCTGGTCGCATTCGGTTGGCGCCGAAGTCGTGATCTGGGGCGGTGCCACGCTCACCTTCCTTATCGTCGGCTGGCTCACCTGGGGCCACGTGATGGGCGAAGACCCCTACAAGCCGACGGGCAAAGATCCGATGCATGTGAAGGTCATCGGGTCCGAATGGAAATGGATGTTCATCTATCCCGGCAAGGTCGCCGCCGTGAACCGGTTGGTCCTGCCTGAGAACACCCCCGTCGAGTTCGACCTGACCGCAACCGGCGCGATGCAGAGCTTCTGGATCCCGCGCCTTGCCGGCCAGATCTACGCAATGCCCGGCATGAAGACGAAGATGAACCTGACCACCTCGGAAGATCCGTCGCAGACCTACGGCTTCAACAGCCAGTTCAACGGCGCGGCCTTCCCGCTCAACAAGTTTGAGGTCGACGTGGTGAGCCAGGATCAGTTCGACGCGTTCCTGCAAGAGCCCAAGCACCCCTTCGCCCAGCTCGAGAAGGCGTTCAAGAAGACCGCGACCTGGTCGGGCCCCGAGCTCTTCGAGCCGCCGGAAGCCGGCTACTGGGACAAGGTGGCGATGAACCCCGACATGCTGACCGACGGTGGCGCAGCAATCCTTCCTGACCATGCGCCCGAGCAGAAGAAGATCGATGACGCGATCCGCGAAGAGCTGCATGTCTCGCAAAACCAACATCAAGGGGACGCTCAATGAGTATTCTTGGTAGTCTCGATTGGAACGATATCTTCATCGTTCCCTTCTTCACGGATCCGTCTCTGTCCACCGGGATCGCAGCAGGCGCGGGCGGCATCGTCGTCCTCGGCGCGCTCGCGGTCATGGTGCTCCTGACCGTCAAAGGTTGGTGGAAACCGCTCTGGTCGAACTGGATCACCACGCTCGATCACAAGAAGATCGGTGTCATCTACATCGTTCTGGCGCTGATCATGCTGATCCGCGGTGTCCTCGAGGCGGTCGTGATGCGCGCCCAGCAGGTCTCGCCCGCACCGGGCTTCCTGTCGGTCGAACACCACGCTGAGCTGTTCTCGACCCACGGCACGATCATGATCTTCTTCGTGGCGATGCCCTTCTTGACCGGCGTCATCAACGTCGTCATGCCGCTCCAGATCGGTGCGCGCGACATGGAGTTCCCCTTCATGAACGCGGTCTCGCTCTGGCTGTCGATCGGCGGTGCGGCACTCGTGATGGCCTCGCTCGTCGTCGGTCACTTCGAGACCGGCGGTTGGACCGCTTATCCGCCCTATACGGGCATCAAGCTGTCGCCGAACGAGGGCGTGGATTACTGGATCTGGTCGCTGGGCCTGACTTCGGTGGGCTCGACGCTTTCGGGCATCAACTTCCTCGTGACGATCTACAAGCAGCGTGCCCCCGGCATGAAGCTGTTCGACATGTCGATCTTCGCCTGGACGACGCTCTGCACCGCGATCCTGATGATCTTCGCGATGATGCCGCTGACCGTGGCCTCGCTGATGCTGGCGCTTGACCGTCAGGCAGGCTTCCACTTCTTCACCGCCACCCAAGGCGGGAACATGATGAACTTCGCCAACATGTTCTGGCTGTTCGGTCACCCGGAAGTCTACATCCTGATCCTGCCGGCCTTCGGCGTGTTCTCGGAAGTCATCCCGACCTTCTCGGGCAAGAAGATCTACGGCTACACCTCGCTCGTGTGGGCCACCATTGCCATCGCAGTGCTGTCCTTCACCGTCTGGGTGCACCACTTCTTCACCATGGGTCAGACCGCCCACCTCAACGCCATCTTCGGCATCGCGACGATGACGATCGGTGTGCCGACGGGTGTTAAGGTCTTCAACTGGATGCTGACCATGTGGCGCGGCAAGCTGCGGTTCTCGACCGCGATGCTGTTCTCCACCGGCTTCATCTTCACCTTCGTGATCGGCGGCATCACGGGCGTCATGCTCGCCAACCCGACGATCGACTTCGCGACCCACAACTCGCTGTTCCTGGTGGCGCACTTCCACAACATGCTCATCCCGGGCCTGCTGTTCGGTATGTTCGCGGCCGTGAACTACTGGTTCCCGCTCTGCTTCGGCTTCCGCCTCGACGAGAAATGGGGCCGTCGCAGCTTCTGGCTGTGGATGATCGGCTTCTATGGGGCCTTCATGCCGCTCTATGCGATCGGTCTGATGGGCGCACCGCGCCGCATGGCCTTCTTCACCGAGCCGGCTTACTTCCCGTGGCTGGTGATCGCGATGCTCGGCGCGCTGTGCGTGCTGGCGGGTCTGACCGCGCAGATCATTCAGGTCTGGGTCTCGGTCAAGAACCGTGAGAGCCTGATGGTGCCGGCGGGCGATCCCTGGGACGGTCGTGGTATCGAATGGTCGCTGGGCTGCCCGGTGCCGGAATACGACTTCTCCACCATCCCGGCGATGACCTCGCGCGAGCCGTGGGTCGATGCGAAGGAAGCGGGCAAGCGGGTCATGGATCCGACCGAGTTCGTCGACATCCACCTGCCGAAACCGACCGGCATGCCGTTCCTGGTGGGCCTCGTCGCGACCCTCTTCGCGTTCGCCATGATCTTCCAGATGTGGCTGATCGCTGCGGTGGGCTTCGTGGCCATGTGGGTGCTGGTGCTGATCCGCTCCTACGACACCGACTGGGAAGAAACCGTCACCGCGGAAGAACTGCGTGAGGGCTATGAAGCCCATAAGCGCGTCGTCGAATCCACGCCGCAAATCCGGCTCGACGATGAGTTCACCACCAAGAACCGCGGCCTGATCATGGAGACGCAGGTATGAGTGCAACTATGAGCAACACGGGGGCAGCGCACGCTGCCTCCCACGATCACGGCCATCACGACAAGACGGGCACGGTGATCTTCGGCTTCTGGATCTTCCTGATGTCGGACCTCATCGCCTTCTCGCTGATGATCGCCAACTACGCCGATGCCGAATGGCACGGCATCGCGAACGGGCCGAGCCCGCATGAGCTGTTCAGCCTCGGCCTGCCGACCATCGAGACGATGGCGCTGCTGATCTCCACCTTCACCTTCGGTATCTGCACGCTGGGGATGAAATACGGCGCGTCGATGAAGCGCACGGTGGGCTGGCTCGTCGTGACGCTGGCGCTTGGCGCGATCTTCCTCGGGATCGAACTCTACGAATTCCACGAGTTCTGGACCGAGGGCAACACGCCGCAAGTGTCGGGCTTCCTGACCGCCTATTACTCGCTGGTGGGGCTGCACGGTCTGCACGTCACCTCGGGTATCATCTGGGGCATCCTGCTGATGGTTCAGATGAAGACCTTCGGGATGAACGACCTGATCAAGTCGCGTCTCGTGCGTCTGGGCCTGTTCTGGCACATGCTGGACATCGTCTGGATCGCGCTCTTCACGAAAGTCTACCTGATGGGGGTGCTGTGATGGATTATATCAACACCGACGTCGGCATGGACTCGGCTGAGTACAAGCACGACATGGCGCGCTATGTCTGGGGCTTCGCGCTCTCGGTGGTCTTGACGCTCGCAGGCGTCGTGATCGTCGCGGGTGGCGTGTTCTCGACGGGCCTCGCATGGTCCATCGTGGGCATCCTCGGCATCGCGCAGCTGATCATCCAGTTCTGGGCCTTCATGCACCTCGACTTCTCGAAAGAGGCGCGTCCGGACCTGTATCTGGTGCTCTTCACCTTCCTGCTCATCATCCTGATGGCTGCGGGCACCGTCTGGGTGCTGGCCGATCTGGCAAGCCGGATGGGTATGGGCGCCGGCAGCATGTAAGCCGAGGGGCAGGGGCCTTAGGGCCTCGCTCCGCCAAGCAAATAGAAACGCGGGCAGTTTCGCACTGCCCGCGTTTTTTCATGTCCACCTGAGAGGCGCGATTACATCGGGAAGAGCTGGTAGCCTTGGCTTTCCAGTACGGGCACGGCGGCCAGAGCCGAGAGCGCCACATCGACATTCGGCCCGACCTGATCCTCGGTGAAGCCGTGATCGGCCAGCGCCTGCCCGCAGACATAAAGGGTGACGCCCGCGTCCGCGAGTTCCTGCTTCAGCTTGGTGTCGGGATCGTCTTTGCCGAACTTGTCCTTATACGCCTCGGGCGAGAGCGCGAGCGGGGTCGCCGCGCCATGCAGCACCACCGCGAATTTGCGATGTTCCTTGTCGACGCCCGCATTGCCGTAGACGTTCACCGCGCGCGCGACATGCCAGAGCGCTGCGTTCACGCCGCCGTCCATCGTCTCGCCCATTCCGACATCGAAGACGATCTTCCAGTCCTTGTTCGGATCGGGGCTGAGCGCGCCATCGGGCACGGGGTGCATCTTGCCGTAGTCCTTCACGACCGGGTTGATCCATTCGGTTTTCAAGCCGTCGTTGCTCGAAGAGGCGGCGAAAGCCGCGCCCGAACCGAGGGCAAGGGCGAGGGCGGCGGGAAGAACGAAGCGGGGTGCGCGCTGCATGAAACTCTCCTGTGAAATCGATTTGAGGGCCGGGAACACGGATGTCCGCGCCCGGTGAGGCTCAGCGCGGGGCGGCAGCGCTTCGTTCCTCGCCGCACCGCTCACGGCAGATCAGGGCTGCGTGATGCGTGCCGCGCCTCCGCGCGTGCCAAAACCGATGCGACAGTAAGTCACGCAAAACTCACGAAATGTCGCATCCCCGTGATCGCCGCGTTCACGCTAAGCAATGTGAGTAACCAGTAGTGAGCCAGTCGGAGCATCGATGACACAGAGTGCATTGCGGATCACGGCATTCGTCTCAGCCGTGATTTTGGGCCAGCTTCCCGCCTATGCGCAGGACGCGGCCGGGGAGGAGACGCCCGCAATCGGCGCGCAATCGACATCCGTCGCGCAGGGCGCATCGAAGGCCGCCCACATGAGCGATCCGGTGAAAGAGCTCACTGCCGACCACTCAAAGTTCGATCAGCTCAAGGGGCCGTTCGCGTCGGGCTCCGAGGTGACCGAGGCTTGCCTGTCGTGCCATACTGAGGCCTCCAATCAGGTGATGCATTCGGTCCACTGGACCTGGGAATACCAGAACGAGGCCACGGGCCAGACGCTCGGCAAAGCGCATGAGATGAATGCGTTTTGCGGCAATGTCGCCTCGAACGAGGTGCGCTGTACCTCGTGCCATACGGGCTATGGCTGGACGGACGTGCGCGAGCCGATGCCCGACGATCCGACCAAGGTCGACTGCCTCGTGTGCCACGATAAATCGGGCCAATATACCAAACAGGACAACCTCGCGGGAGAGCCGCCGCTGGAACCGGTGGCCGCGGGCGCGAAGACGATCACCGGCGCGGCCGCCTGGCCCGTCGATCTGGCCGAGGCCGCGCAATCGGTGGGCGCACCGCCCGGTCGCGACAATTGCGGCAACTGCCACTTCTACGGCGGTGGCGGCGACAACGTGAAGCATGGCGATCTCAGCTCGGCGCTGTTCAACCCTCCGCGCGACGTCGATGTCCATATGTCGCCCGACGGTCAGAACTTTACCTGCGAGACCTGCCACGTCTCGGACAAGCACGTCTTCGAGGGCTCGCGCTACGAGACCGACGTTATCGACCCGCATCCCGATCGAAAGGCGGGCACCGCCCATGACGCGGCCGCCTGCCAGTCGTGCCACACCGACAGCCCGCATGAGGGGCCGAACCCGCTGATCGCGGCGAAGCTCAACGATCACACTGACACGCTGGCCTGCCAGACCTGCCACATCCCCAGCTTCGCGCGGGGCGGGGTGGCCACAAAGACCGTCTGGGACTGGTCCACGGCGGGCAAGCTCGACGAGAACGGCAAGCCGATCACCGAAGAGGGCTTCACCCAATCCGACGGCAAGCACCTGCACACCTACATGTCGAAGAAGGGCAATTTCGAATGGGGCGAGAACGTCACGCCCTATTACGCATGGTCCAACGGCGAGATGACCTTCACCCTGCCGGAGGAAGAGAACGACCCGACGCAGGTGGTCGAGATCAACAAGATCGGCGGCAATCCCGGTCAGCCCGACAGCCGCATCTTCCCCTTCAAGCGGATGGTCGGCACGCAGGCCTATGACACCCAGCGCAATGTGCTGGCCTATAACAACGTCTATGGCCCCGGCAACGGCACAGCGCTCTGGTCCTATTACGACTGGGAGAAATCGCTCAAGGCGGGCATGGACTATGCCGGTGTCGAGTATTCGGGCGAGTTCGATTTCGTCCATACCTACATGTACTGGCCGATCACCCACATGGTCGCGCCCGCCGACGATGCGCTGCAATGCGAAAGCTGCCACACGCAGGGCGGTCGGATGGCCGATCTGGCGGGGATCTACGTTCCCGGCTCGGAAATCAATCTCGGCGGCAAGCTGGGGCTCGCGATGTTCCTGATGGCGCTTCTGGGGGCCTTGGGCCATGGCGCGCTGCGCCTGATCAACCGCGGCAAGAAAGATGGAGGCCACCATGGCTGAGCATTGCGTAAAGGTCTATTCGCGCTTCAATCGGCTCTGGCACTGGAGCCAGGTCGCCTCGATCATGTTGCTGTTCTTCACCGGCGCGCGGCTTCTGGGACTGCATCCGATCCTGCCTTTCGGGGCGGCGGTACTGATCCATACGGTCGTCGCGCTGGCACTGCTCCTGCTCTGGGCCTTCGCGACCTTCTGGCTGTTCACCACGGGCGGCTATAAGCAGTTCATCCCGCGCATGCAGGGGATGTGGGAGGTCAGCCGCTTCTACGCCTATGGCGTCTTCAAGGGCGAGGAACATCCTTATGTGAAGAGCTACGAGCGGCGGCACAACCCGCTGCAAGCGGCGGCCTATTTCGCGCTCAAGATGATGCTCTTCCCGGCGATCTGGATCTCGGGACTGGCCTATCTCAGCTACGGCTTCTGGGATCACCTCGACGGCGGCTCGTTCTGGCTGGAGATCATCGCGAATTTCCACGTCCTCGCGGCCTTCGCCATCGCGAGCTTCGTGGTGGTCCATGTCTACCTGCTCACCATCGGCCACGGCTTCCGCCAGCACGTGCGGCCCATGGTCTCGGGCTATGAGAAGGTCGATCTGACCCCGGAGGCAGAGGCCTATTTCCGCCAGCAGGGCCGGGTGCTCGACTGAGCATCGCTACGCACGACCGATCAAGGGCCCCCATGCGGGGCCTTTTTCCGTCTGCGGTTTGGGGCAACCCCCGGCAGGGCAGGCAAAGAAAAACGCCGCTCGGGAAAGCGGCGTTCGGGTCGGTCAGGCGAGGTGCGCGGGGCTCAGGAGCCCCAATGCCGCACCGGGCCGCAATCCATGTGCACGAAGTTCGAGCGCGAGTATTTGCCAACGCCGCCGGCGTGGCAGGCGGCCGCCGCCTTGTACATCTGGCTGACCGAGCGCGACTTCAGCCGCAGGTCCATCGCCAGACCCTGCATGTGCAGCGAGTTCTTCGCGACGCCTTTCGAGCGGGAGCGCAGCATGGCGTTGGTCTTGGGCGAGCGGTAGCCCGACAGCAGCATGTAGGGTTCGCGCGAGTCCATCAGGTTGTGCGCTGCCGCCGCGATGTCCACGGTGCGCGCGTCGATGTTTTTCAGCTGGTTGGTGCGCCAGTCGCGGGCGAAGTAGGTGATTTCCTTCAGCGCGTCGGGGATATACTCGCCTTCGATCCAGTAAACGGTGTCGAGCGTCTCGCCGGTACGACCGTTATACATCTTGATCCGTCGGATGTCCCCTGCGCCCTTGAGTAGACCGAAAGCGTTACTCATGGTGGGGGCTGCCGTCACCATGGTCGCAGCAAATGCGCCCAGAAGGCCGCGCCGGGAAATCGTCGTCATAGCAAGTTCCTGTGTTCGCCTGTCTCTCGATTTTCCCGCCCTGTTTCGGGCGGTTGAGGGATGGTAGACCCAAACTTCTTACTCCTTATGGCATAGACAGATTAATCGATAAAGAACGGAACTGATGCATCTTTGCCATGTTGGGGTATGTCGGCAAAATTTCGCCTGCCGGTAGTAAAAATACGCTCACGTCCTTGTGGGAGCGGTGTGCGTGCGGGGTGGGAGGCGGCGGAAAGGCGCTGTTGCGCCCCTGCATCGTTCCGCGCGGGTCGGCTCACTTCGTTGCGCGCAGGCAACGCTTCGCTGGACAGATGCGGGTAAGTTTGGAACATCTGGAACGATGGGTCCGGGCAGGGGTTTAGACGCTATGACGCGCAATTTCCGTAAGATAGGGCTGGCCTTCGCGCTAGCTACGCTCGCCGCCGGCGCTCAGGCGCAAGGCACGGCCCAGATTGCAGCTCAGGGGGCGATGTCGCCATTGGCAGGGGTCGAGCTTTCGGGCTTCACGCAGGCCGTGGCCGAAGCTGCGGCTGACAATCCCGCTCTGGCCGCCTTCTATGCCGCCCGCGATTACCGGCCGATCTGGACCGCCGCCGAGGATGCGGACCGCCGCGCGGCTTTCATGCGCGCGCTCGACCTGTCGGCGATGCAGGGGCTGCCCACCGCGCATTACGACCCCGAGGGGCTGCGTGTCGCCTTCGCCGCCGTCCAGTCCGAGCGTCAGCGCGGTCTGCTCGAAGTGAAGATGAGCCAGATTTTCCTCGATTACGCCCATGACCTGTCGCATGGCGTGCTCGACCCGCATAGCGTCATCTCCGATATCAAGCGCGAACCGAAACGTGCCGATCCCGAAGCCCGGATGACGGCCTTCGCCGCTTCGACCAACCCGGCGCTGTTCCTGCGCGATTTGGCGCCGCAGATGCCGCAATATGCGCAGCTGGTGAAAGCGCGCCTCGATCTGGAGCATCAGATCGAAGTGGGCGGCTGGGGGCCGACGGTGCCCGGCACTAAGCTCGAGCCCGGCGACAGCGGGCCGGACGTCGTGGCGCTGCGCGACCGGTTGCAGCGGATGGGCTATCTGGGCCGCTCTGCCAGCGCGACCTACGATGCCGAGATGCAGAAGGCCGTGCAGGCGTACCAGACTGATCAGGGGCTCGCGACCGATGGCGTCGCAGGGCCGAGCACGCTGGGCGAGATCAACAAGAGCCCCGAGGCGCGGATGAAAGCCATCCTCGTCGCCATGGAGCGTCTGCGCTGGATGAACGGCAT
The DNA here is from genome assembly GCF_002378135.1 of Thioclava sp. UBA3469. Lineage (NCBI taxonomy): Bacteria > Pseudomonadati > Pseudomonadota > Alphaproteobacteria > Rhodobacterales > Paracoccaceae > Thioclava > Thioclava sp. UBA3469. Next base: position 5,923 of record NZ_DFRG01000095.1, on the reverse strand, counting down.
CGATTTCTCGGGCCGCTACGTCTGGGTCAACATCACCGATTTCTCGGTCCGCGTCCTCGACAATGGCAAGACCACGTTCCGCTCGGTGACGGTGGTCGGGCAGAACAGCTCGGACCGCCGCACGCCGGAGTTTTCCGACGAGATGGAGCGGATGGTCATCAACCCGGCCTGGCATGTGCCGCGCTCGATCGTGACCAAGGAATACCTGCCGCAGATGAAGCGCAATCCGAACGCGGCGAGCCAGCTTCAGCTGATTGACAGCCGGGGCCGGGTCGTGCCGCGCTCGGCGGTGAATTTCGCCGCCTATAACGCGAGCAACTTCCCCTTCGCGATGAAGCAGCCGCCGTCGAACCGCAATGCGCTGGGGCTGGTGAAATTCCTGTTCCCGAACCGCTGGAACATCTACCTGCACGACACGCCCTCGAAATCGCTCTTCAAGAAAGAGACGCGGGCGTTCAGCCATGGCTGCGTGCGCGTCGGCGACCCCTTTGATCTGGCCTACACGCTTCTGGGCGCGCAAAGCTCCGACCCGGAAGCTGAGTTCAAGCGCATCCTCAATTCGGGGCGCGAGACCGTCGTGCCGCTCGAAAAGCACGTGCCTGTGCATCTGACCTACTTCACCGCCTGGCCGACCGCGTCGGGGCATGTCGAATATCGCCGCGATGTCTATGGGCGTGACGCGATCCTCTTCAACGCCTTGCAAAAGGCCGGGGTGGAATTGGGCACGCAGGACAGCTAAATCTCTGGCAAAGGGGGCGGTTAAGCGCGCCCTCATGCGACCATGAGAGGATCGGCCATGTCCCAGACAATCGAGCATATCGCGCAGGCGCTGAACGCCCGCGCCGAAGGCGACCTGTCGATCGAGGTGACCGGCGCGTCCGAGCCAGCGACCGCGGGTCCCGACCAGATCGCCCTCGCGATGAGCGAAAAATACGCCGAAGGACTGCGCGAGGGTAAGGCCCGCGCGGCGCTTCTTTGGGAAGGTGCCGACTGGCGCGCGCTCGGGCTGGAGGCGGCGGTCTTCGTGACCCGCCCGCGTCTCGCCATGGCGGGGCTGTCGAAGGCCTTCGACCCCGGTCCCAACGTCGAGCCCGGCATCCATCCGACCTGTGTGATCGACCCGACCGCCATCATCGGCAAGGATGCCGCTATCGGCCCCTTCACCGTGATCGGCAAGGAGGTGAAGATCGGCCCGAATGCGCGGATCGTGGGGCAGGTGACCATCGCGGAAGGCGCGCAGATCGGCTCTGACGCGCTGATCTATCCCGGCGCGCGGATCGGCGCGCGGGTGCTGATCGGCGACCGGCTGGTCTGTCAGCCCGGCGCGGTGATCGGCTCGGACGGGTTTTCCTTCGTGACACCCGATCCTTCGGGGGTCGAGGAAATCCGTCACACGCTCGAGCAGCGTGAAGAGATCACCGAGCAGAAATGGTTCCGCATCCATTCGCTTGGCACGGTCGAGATCGGCGACGATGTCGAGATCGGCGCGAATGCCTGTATCGACCGCGGCACGGTGCGCGCGACTGCGATCGGTTCGGGCAGCAAGCTCGATAACATGGTCCATATCGGCCATAACGTGCAGGTGGGCGAGGATTGCCTGCTCTGCGGTCAGGTCGGCATCGCGGGCTCGACCCGGATCGGGCACCGCGTGGTGCTGGCAGGGCAATGCGGCGTCTCGGACAACATCACCGTGGGTGACGACGTGATCGCGGCGGGCGGGACGAACATCTACACCAACGTCCCCAAAGGCCGTACGATCTGGGGGAGCCCGGCGGTGAAGATGGAAACGCAGTTGGAGATCAACAAATCTGTCCGCAGATTGCCGAGATTGTTTGCGCAAATGGCCGAGCTTCGAGAAACTGTTACGAAACTCACGCAAAAAGGCGGCACGGAGTAACCCCAGATATGAGGCCAGACGTGCAAGACCAGGTTTTCTCGATCATCGCCCGCGAAGCCCTTCGTGAGCCCTCCGAACTGTCGCCCGAGATGACGCTCGACGAATTGGGGCTCGATAGCCTCGGCCTCGTCGAAGTGATTTTCGCCATCGAAGAGGCCTTCGATGTCTCGGTGCCGTTCAACGCCAACGAACCCGCCGCCTCGCAATTCGACATGTCCTCGATCGGCGCGATCGTGGGCGCGGTGGAGCGGCTGGTTTCTGGCGGTAAACCCTCGACCGCCGTCGCCTGATGCGGCGCGTCGTCATCACGGGCGCGGGCACGATCAATGCGCTCGGCGAGGGCGTTGCGGCAACCAAGGCGGCCATGGCAGAGGGGCGCAGCGGCATCGGCCCGCTCAGCTTCCAGGATGTAGAGCGGCTGAGCATCCGCATCGGTGGTCAGATCCGCGGCTATGATGCGTCTGCCCGCTTCACCTCGGCGCAGCTCGCGCAATACGATCCCTTCACCCAATACGCGCTGATCTCCGGCGCGGAGGCGATGGCGCAGGCGGGGCTGGAGGCAGTCCCCGATCCCGCGCGCTGGGGCTGCATCATCGGGTCCGCAGGCGGCGGGCACACCACCGCGAATAACGCCTATCGCGCTGTTTTCGCAGATCAAAAGAACCGCGTTCATCCGCTGACGGTGCCCAAGCTGATGGCCAACGCCGCGCCCTCGCATCTCTCGATCCGCTACGGGCTGCAGGGGCCGAGCTTTGCCGTCGCCACCGCCTGCGCCAGCTCCAACCACGCCATCGGCCTCGCGTTCCAGATGGTGCGTTCGGGCATGGCGGAAGGGATGCTCGCGGGCGGGTCCGAGGCGATGCTCAATTTCGGCGGGCTGAAAGCATGGGAGGGGCTACGGGTGATGTCACCCGACGGCTGCCGCCCGTTCTCGGCAGATCGCAACGGCATGGTGCAGGGCGAGGGCGCGGGCGTCTTCGTGATCGAGACGCTGGAGAGCGCCGAGGCGCGTGGCGCGCGGCCCTTGGCCGAGATTGCGGGCTTCGCGATGAATTCCGATGCGAGTGATATCGTGATGCCCTCGCTCGACGGGGCCTCCGCGGCGATCACCGGCGCGTTGAGCGATGCGGGCATGGCGCCCGATGAGGTCGGTTATATCAACGCCCACGGGACCGGCACGGCAGCCAATGACCGGATCGAGACGGCCGCGATCCGCGCGGCGCTCGGCCCAGCGGCGGATCAGGTCGCGGTCAGCTCGACCAAGGCGCTGCATGGCCATTGCATCGGCGGCACGGGGGCGGTGGAGTTGGTCGCCTGCCTGATGGCGCTTGGCGACGGGGTGATCGCGCCCACAGCGAATTACGCCACCCCCGATCCCGACTGCGATCTGGATTATGTGCCCAACACGGCCCGCAAGTCGCAGGTCGGCGCGGCGCTCTCGAATGCGTTCGCTTTCGGCGGGCTCAACGCGGTTCTGGCCTTGCGCGCGATATGAAAACGCCGCGCCCGGTTTGGGCGCGGCGTCTTGGATTTCAAACGGTTACGAGCCGAAGCTCGCCCATTCAGCTTACTGCTGAACGCCGTTTTCCTTGTTGGTTTTCACGGTCTCGTCAAAGGCTTTGGTGAAGCCGCTGAGCGAGATATCCGCTTTGACCTTTTGCTGCGGGTTGGCCAGCGGCGTGATCGTGATCGTCGCCTTGCTGCCCTTCTTGAGCGACTCGAGTTCGGCCTTGCCGACGCCGAAGCGCGCGAAGCAACCCATCATGCGCGGGTCGCAGAAGGAATAGGGGTAGACCATTGCCTTGCCGCCATCGACCTGCATCACGAGGTTCTGCGACAGCAGGGTCTGCATCGGCACCATGATGGTCAGGCCGGCTGCAGCTTGGCTGCCATCGGGCAGGCCGATCACCGAGATGTCGGCCACGTTGCCGCCATTCTGGTCCTTGATCACCTGATACATCTGGCAGGGATCCTTGCCGTCGGGCGACTTGGCGCATTGCAGCTCCCAATCGCCATAGGTGGCCTTGGTGTAGGTCTGCGGCTCCTGCGGCTTTTGTGCCTGCTGATCGGCGCCGGGCATCGTCGGCGTGGCGTCAGCACCGTTCGCGGTGGCGTCGGGCGCCTGATCGGTGCTGGTCGCGTCTGCGCCCGCATCCGCCGCCGGGGTTGCCGCGCCATCGGTGGTCGCGCCTGCGGTCGCATCCGCCGAGGGGGTCGTGGTCGTGTCGCTCGAGGTGGTATCTTGCGCCCACGCCCCGCTTGCAAGGCCGAGGGCCAGAGCGAGGGCGAGCGGTTTCGTCAGTTGAGACATATTACTCTTCTCCTGAAACGTATTGGGCGAAGGCTTAACACGGGGCTGCGCCCCTGTCAGTGGCGAATTCCGCAGCGGCGCTCACGGATCGGCGGCAAACTGCCACAGTTTCGTGAGCGGTTCGACGGCCTGGATCGGCGCTGGGGCAGGCGAGAGATTTCGCGGAAAGAGCCGGGGCGATTCAGGCGCGTCTCGCGTAGGCTGGATCGGGTGTTCCGGGGGGGCGAAAGCTGGGCTTTCCAAGCGAAAGGGGCCCGTTCAGGACCCCTTCCTTTTCCCCCTGTCGGACTGGCCGACTTCGTCATTGCCGGTACGCTAGGCCGTAATTTTTCACAGGTCAACAGGCAAAGTTGAGGAAGTGTGACAGGCGGTGAGGCGATGAACTCCGGAACGCAATCCCTTGGCACAGAAGAAAAAGACCGCGCCAAGCGTGGCGCGGCCAGTTCAACAGGGAGGAAGCGCCCCCATCCGCGCAAAAGCGCACTCCGGGGGCAGGATCACACTGGCGCAAAAGGGTTAAGGTAGTATTGTCGGAGCCGAAATTTGTTTGGCGAGGGCAAGATGACCGGTGTTCTGACCGAAGAGGGTGTGTTCGTTGGGGGCGGTGGTGAAGGCTACGCAAGCCCGCAGGAATTGAAGCTCCAATACGGCAACCGTCACGGGCTGGTTGCGGGCGCGACCGGTACCGGCAAGACGGTGACGCTGCAG
>NZ_DFRG01000095.1:435-696 GCF_002378135.1 Thioclava sp. UBA3469 | reverse complement strand
ACGGTGACGCTGCAGATCCTCGCGGAGGGCTTTTCGCAGGCGGGCGTGCCGGTCTTCATGGCCGATGTGAAGGGCGATCTGTCGGGCATCGCGGCGACTGGCTCGGCTGAGGCCAAGCTGCACAACGCCTTCATGGAGCGCTCGCAGACCATCGGTTTCGATCTGCAATACCGCGCCTATCCGACGGTCTTCTGGGACATGTTCGGCGAGAAGGGCCATCCGGTGCGCACGACCGTCTCCGAGATGGGGCCGCTGTTGCTG
>NZ_DFRG01000095.1:0-136 GCF_002378135.1 Thioclava sp. UBA3469 | reverse complement strand
TCCGAGATGGGGCCGCTGTTGCTGAGCCGTCTTCTGGGGCTGACCGAGGCGCAGGAAGGCGCGCTCAACATCGCCTTCCACATCGCCGACAGGGAGGGGCTGGCGCTGCTCGACCTCGACGACCTGCGCGCCATGC
>NZ_DFRG01000013.1:0-20802 GCF_002378135.1 Thioclava sp. UBA3469 | reverse complement strand
AAGGTGGTCGGCGACATGGCGCTGATGATGGTCAGCCAAGGCCTGACCCGCGCGCAGGTCGAGGATCCGAAGACCGAAGTGTCGTTCCCGGATTCGGTGATCGACATGATGCGCGGCAATCTCGGCCAACCGCCCGGCGGCTGGCCCGAGGGTGTTGTGAAGAAGGTGCTCAAGGGCGAGCATCCCTCGACCGAGCGCCCGGGCAAGAACCTGCCCCCGGTCGATCTGGAAGCCGCCCGCAAGGAGGCATCCGAGCAGCTCGACGGGCGCGAAATCGACAATGAGGATCTCGCGGGCTATCTGATGTATCCCAAGGTCTTCACCGATTACGCGAGCCGCCACGAAGCCTATGGCCCGGTGCGTACCCTGCCGACCCCGGTCTTCTTCTACGGGATGGAGCCGCAGGACGAGATCTCCGCCGAGATCGACCCCGGCAAGACGCTGGAAATCCGCTATCTCACCACGGGCGAGACCGACGAGCTGGGCGAGGTGAAGGTCTATTTCGAACTCAACGGCCAGCCCCGCGCCGTGCGCGTCCCGAACCGCGCGGTGAAGGCGACGACGGCGGCGAAACCGAAGGCCGAGGCGGGCAACCCGAACCATATCGGCGCGCCGATGCCAGGCTCGATCGCCTCGATCGCGGTCAATGTCGGCCAGAAGGTGAAGCCGGGCGATATGCTCCTGACCATCGAAGCGATGAAGATGGAGACGGGCATCCATTCCGACCGCGAAGCCACGGTGAAGGCGATCCATGTCTCGCCGGGCGCCCAGATCGACGCGAAGGATCTGCTGGTCGAACTGGAGTAATCTTCCGAGTATTGAACAGAACGCGCGCCGAGGCCCCGCCCCCGGCGCGTGTTTTTATTTGTTGGAAAGATCAGGTCCAGAACGTCATTGGGAACACGGAGGCCCCTGTTTCTTGTCGACCGCCCTACAGGCAACATTGACAAGACCGTCCGGGATTATAGGATCGTAACGATTTTTATCAGCATCTTAATCTATTCATAATTTTCAGAAAGATTTGTGAATGACGACGATTAGAGCGGAGTCCGACTGCGCGAAAGCAGGCATCAATTTCGAGAAAATTTCGCGCTGGCATTATCTCCTGACACAACGTGAGATTTCGGACACGATCCTGAAGCGATACAGTTTCGGCGGCTGGCACCTTCATGTCGGCGACGGAGTATGCGTTTCGAAGCTGGAAGATGCCAAGGGCCGTGCGATCGGCCTTTTCATCGGTATCGGAGTCGATAACGAGACGTTGGTGAAGGGCACCCCAAAAATCGCGTCACTCGATTTGGATCGCGATAGCTTCTTTGAGGATTTCGAAGACTGGCTCTTTTACGTTTCCGGTCGGTATAATGTATTTATTGCCAAAGGCGGTTCAAAGCGATTTTACAGTGACGCAGTCGGCATGAATGGCATGGTCTATGACCGTGAAGAGCGACAGGTCGCGTCGAGTCTTGCCCTTTGCATCGAGCGCGATGCGACACCTCATCCGCTATACGACCATTCTCTCATCGAGCGCGGCGAAGGCAATTACAGCCTGTTTCATACCTACGATATGGATGTCCGTCGCGGTAATCCGAATTTTTATCTCGATCTCAATGACTTTTCCGAAACTCGCTTTTGGCCGCGCGATGAGGATTTCACGACAGATCGATCGCATGACGATATTTACGGAGAAATAATTCAACGAACCTCTAAGGTTATCGGAGAGATTAACGCCAATTTCAAAACCGCGCTCCCGTTATCGGGAGGGCAGGATAGCCGCTTGCTCGCTTCGATATCGCGCACGAACCTCGCGGGCTTCGACCAATTTTTCACCCATATCCATAATTACGCGAGCAGGATCGACGCAACGATCGCTGGAACACTCGCGAAGGTCCTGCAGGTCGACCATGAAATTCACGACAAGCGGAATATCAAGGTCTCTGAAGAGGATGTTTCGCGGTTCGAAGCCGAATTCCATGCCGCGCTCGGGTTTAAGAAAAGGCTGACCCGAGAAGTCGCTCACGGGCTGCATGAATGCCTCGAGGATAGGATGGTAATCCTGCGCGGCCACCAAACCGACTTGTTGCGTGCCGTGTTCATCGACAAACTGGGCGAGGACGGAAGAAACAACCTACGCTGGCAAGTCAAACGCCTGCTGATCGTTCCGGGAAAAGCGTTCGATCGCAAGACATACAGGACGTTTCTTCCCGAGTATCAGAACTGGGTCGAAACGCTTCCGGAAAACGCTACGAAACGCCAAGTCGATCTCATGTTCCTCGAAATATACTATAGCTCGACAATCGGGCTCATTTTCCCGGCGCTTACGCGAAACTTCTTCATGTCGCCCTTCAACAGTCGACATCTGATATCCCTGTCTCTTTCAATCGAAGAGGGTTATCGCAAAAACAGCTTTGCGGTTAACGATATTATTTTCCAGGTTGATCCTGAGCTTCACGACGTCCCATTCGATTATGAATTTGGCGGTGCCAATCTCGGGCGCATCGACGACCAACAGGCGATGGCGGAGCTGACAGCCGCGCGCCGCAAAGCCAGCGAAACGCGCGTCGCACTCAGGACGCAGCACCCAGATTTGGCGGCGTCCGAGGACGTCCTTGTGCCCTGAGCGACGAGCTCGCGCATGAAGCTCGAGGGACAAAGGTCACTGTCGACGGCTTGACCTCTCACTCGCGGCGGCGCAACAGGTCTCCGCGCGTGTCCGGTCTTGAGACGTCGTCATTTGCTTGATGCGCCACCGACAACCGGCTGCACGTCTTGCAGATGGCGAAGGAGGTGCCCCCCTCTTTTTACGATCTCTTGTCGCAGTTCGGCTGCGAAGAGGCCGCGCCCCCTGCCCCGGACTGGATCGTCTGAACCGGTTTGCAGGAGCCCCAGGCCGTTTCAACCCGATACCCCTGCGGGCGCATCGAAATCGACGCCTGGCGATTGGACTTGAGGAGGGTCACGCGAAATTCGATCCGCGGTGCGTAATGGTTCACCTTCGACTCGAGCCTCTTGACCGTCCAACCGAAGGTCGTGCGTTTCGGATTGTCGACCATGACCTGAACCGACTGCGGCTTCAGGTGGTAATAGTTTAGGAACTGGTCGAAGACCTGCCAATCCTGCCCGGGCTCACGAAACAGGTCGAGGTGGTGCGGCGTCGAAGTCGACAAGTGGCCTGTGTTGAACAGGCAGTCGACCAGCTCGGTGCCGACCGGCAGTTTCAACTGCGTATTCTGGGCCAGAACCGGGCCGCTGAGACAGATTGCGCAAAGAGAAAGAAAAAAGAAACGGAGCATATGGCCTCGAAAAATGACACGGGCGCAGCACCGCCCGCATCATACGAAACCACTGGCCTGAGATTAAAATAGATCGCTGCCCTCGCGGGCGGAAACTTCAAGCAATCCCATAACATAGCCCGCAACAGAGCGGAAAGACACAAGCGAGAGAGCATCCTCGTCCGAGCGCCAGAACGCGGCCGCGACCTGCGCGGTGCGGGAGCGGCGGATCTCGCCTTCGGGCAGGGTTGCGATATCGGCGGGCGAGAGCTTCATCACCACCTGATCCGCCTTGTCCCCACGAATGGTGAACATCGCGCGGGCATCCGAGACGTTGACGACCAGCGCATGGTCTGCGGCAAGCGCCTCGGCCAGCCGTGCAGTCAGTGCGGGCGCCTCGTCATGAGCGCAGATCAGCAACAGCTCATCCGGGCTCATCCAGGCGATGGAGCGCCCGTCAACGGTCTCGATGCGGCGCGCGCCGGGAACGGGAAGCCCCTCGGCCTTGAGCGCCTTGGCGAGCCCCTTGGCCTCCAGATCGGAGCGGATCGAGATCATGCCCACCAGCCCGGCCTCGGACACGGTGACGAAACCTTCGTGGGTCTGGCCCGAAAGGGCGCTGACGGCCTCAGACATTCTGCTTCTCCCCGTCCTTATCGTAGAAGACCGGATCGACGATCCGCGCCTTGACCATTTCCTCGCCCTCGCCGGTGAACTCGATCACCTCGCCCATCCGGTCGGGCCCGTTCAGTACCAGCCCCATCGCGATGCCCTTGCCAATCGTCGGCGAGTAATAGGTCGAGGTGACGCGGCCTTGCGTGTTGCGCTGACCGTTGTCGTTGAACCCGTCGGCGGGCGCGTGGCTGCCATCGGGGATCACCGATCCGTCGAGCGTCTCCAGGCCGACCAGCTTCCAGCGGTTCGGGTCGGTCATGTGGGACCGCTCCTGCGCGCGCTTGCCCAGATAGTCGGTCTTCTTCTTCGAGAGCGCCCAATTCAGCCCCAGATCCTGCGGGATCACCGTGCCGTCGGTCTCGTCGCCGATCATGATGAAGCCTTTCTCGGCGCGCATCACGTGCAGCGCCTCGGTGCCGTAGGGCATCACGCCAAGCGCCTCGCCCTCGGCCATGAGCGCCTTCCAAAGCGCGAGGCCTTGGCTCGCAGGCACCGCGATCTCGTAGCTCAGCTCGCCCGAGAAGGAGATGCGGAAGATGCGAGCGTCGAACGTGCCCAGCTTGCCCTCGGTCCATTTCATGAAGGGCAGCGTCTCCTTGCTGACATCCATGCCGCCCAAGCGCTCTAGCAGCTCGCGCGATTTCGGACCGACGACGGCGATCTGCGCGTATTGCTCGGTCAGGTTCGCGGTGTAGACCTTCCAGTCCCACCACTCGCATTGCAGCCAGTCTTCCATCCAGCCGTGGATATGATCGGCCCCGCCCGAGGTCGTGTGGCACAGCCACGTATCCTCGTCGAGCCGCGCCACGACCCCGTCATCCATCAGGAAGCCGTTCTCGTTGCACATCAGCCCGTAGCGGCATTTGCCCACCGGCAGGGTCGACATCATGTTGGTGTAGAGCATGTCGAGGAACTTCCCCGCATCGGGCCCTTTCACCACGATCTTGCCCAGCGTCGAGGCGTCGAGCATGCCCACATTCTTGCGGGTATTGGTGATCTCGCGATTGACCGCGTCGCGATGGCTTTCGCCCGATTTCGGGTAGCAATAGGGGCGACGCCAATGGCCCACCGGCTCCCAATGCGCGCCCTTGGCCTCGTGCCAGGACTGGATCGGGGTGCGGCGCAACGGCTGGAACAGCTCGCCCTTGGCCTCCGCCGTCACCGCACCGAGCGAAATCGGCGTGTAGGGCGGGCGGAAGGTGGTCGTGCCAGTGGCCGGGATCGGTTGTCCAAGCGCGTCCGAGAGGATCGCGAGCCCGTTGATATTGCTCAGTTTCCCCTGATCGGTCGCCATGCCGAGCGTGGTGTAGCGCTTGGTATGTTCGACCGACTCGTAGCCCTCGCGCGCAGCGAGTTGCACGTCGGAGACCTTCACGTCGTTCTGGTAGTCGAGGAAGCTCTTGAAGCGCAGCGCGTCGGGCGCGCCTGCGGGCATCATCCAGACCGGGGCGAGCGGCGCTTCTTCCTCGGACGCCGCGCCGATACCCAGACCGCCCATCGCCTCGGAGAGCGTCAGATCACCATTGGCGGCCCCCACGACCGTCGCCATGCCGGTCCCATCCGCGCCGGTCGGCGGACGGTTGGGATCGGGGCGGAACATCGCGCGCGCATCGTCCCAGGTCAGCTTGCCGCCGCAATGGGACCACAGGTGCACGACCGGCGACCAGCCGCCCGACATCGCGACGCAATCGCAGTCGATCATCTCGACCGCACCGCCCTCGCCTGCCTGTGCGCAGATCTCGACGCCGGAGACGCCCTTGCGGCCCAGCACTTTCGCGATCCCGCGCCCTTCGAGGACACGCACGCCGCGCGCCTTCACGGCTTCGGGCAGCGCGCCATGGGTTTCCTCGCGCGCATCGACCACGGCCGAGACCGTCAGCCCCGCATCGAGGATCGCGAGCGCCGTGCGGTAGGCGTCGTCATTGTTGGTCACGAGCACCGTGCGATCGCCGGGCGAAACGGCCCAGTTCACGATGTAGTCGCGCACCGCCGAGGCCAGCATCACGCCGGGCACGTCGTTGCCCGCGAAGGCCAGCGGGCGTTCGATCGCGCCGGTCGCGGTGATCGTGTGGCCCGCACGGATGCGCCAGAGGCGGTGGCGCGGACGGCCATCGCCGGGGGTGGTGTCGGCGAGGTTCTCGTAGCCGATGACATAGCCATGATCGTGCAGACCCGCCGCCATCAGGCGGGTGCGCATCGTGACATTCTCCATCGAGGACAGTTCGACCAGCGCGCTGTCGATCCAGTTCTGCGCGTCATGACCATCGATCTGACCGCCATCGACCGGCGTGCGCCCGCCCCAGTTCGGGGTCTGCTCGATCAGCCAGACGCGCTTGCCCGCGCGACCTTCCTTGAGCGCCGCGGCAAGACCCGCCACACCGCCACCCACGACGAGCACGTCGCAATGGGCATAGACCTGTTCGTAGCGATCGGGATCGGCCTCTTTCGGCACGCCGCCAAGACCTGCGGATTTGCGGATGATCGGCTCGAACAGGTGTTTCCACGCAGCGCGCGGCGCCATGAAGGTCTTGTAGTAGAAACCCGCGGGCAGGAATTTGTAGAAGGTGTTGTTGATCTCGCCGATATCGAAGTCGAGCGACGGCCAGTGGTTCTGGCTGGTGGTCTCGGCGCCTTCGAACAGCTCGGTCGTGGTGGTGCGCTGATCAGGCTCGAACCGCGCGTTGCGGCCCAGACCGACGAGCGCGTTCGGCTCTTCCGCGCCAGAGGCCACGATGCCGCGCGGGCGGTGATATTTGAACGACCGGCCCACCATGACCTGACCGCCGCCCAAGAGCGCCGAGGCCAGCGTATCGCCCGCAAAGCCGCGCATCGGCTTGCCGTTGAAGGTGAAGGCGAGCGGTTTGGCGCGGTCGATCAGACGACCACCCTTGGAAAGACGCGTGCTCATTTATAGCCCTCCCAGTCGGGGCGTTTCGCTTTGATCTTCGCGATCACATCGGCGGGGGGCTCGGTGGTCTGCGCCTTGTAAGTGGCGAAAACCTCGAGCGTGTTGGTGTCGCGCGCAGCCAGGAACCACTTGCCGCAGCCATAGGCATGCCGCCAGCGCTCGAAATGGACGCCTTTCGGGTTCTTGCGGGCGAACAGGTAGCCCTCGAACTCGTCATCCGACGAGCCCGGCCCGAAGCGCTTGAGATGCGCCTCGCCGCCCGGGGCGAATTCGGTTTCCTCGGCGATGACGCCGCAGCAGGGACAGGTGAGGGTCAGCATTTGGGATGCACCTCGTTACTGGAGAGCGCCGGGAGGGATTTGAAGCAGATCGAAAGGGAGGTCGTCTTCATCAGTGCGCCACCCCTGCCGCGACGCTTTCGTCGATGAAGCGGCCTTCCTTGAAACGGTCGAGCCCGAATTGGTCGGTCAGCGGCGAGTGGCCGCGCGCGATCAGCTCGGCCATGCCATAGCCCGAGCCCGGGATCGCCTTGAACCCGCCGGTGCCCCAGCCGCAATTGACGAAAATGCCCTCGACCGGCGTTTTCGACAGGATGGGCGAGCGGTCGCCGGTCATGTCCACGATGCCGCCCCACTGGCGCAGCATCTTGAGGCGCGAGATGATCGGGAAGGTCTCCACCAGCGCGCGGGTGGTTTCCTCGACATGGTGCCACGAGCCGCGCTGGGTGTAGTTGTTGAACCCGTCGGTGCCGCCGCCGATCACCATCTCGCCCTTGTCGGATTGCGACATGTAGCCGTGCACGGTGTTGGCCATCACGACGACGTCCATGCAGGGTTTGATCGGCTCGGAGACCCAGGCCTGCAGCGCCACGCTCTCGATCGGCAGACGGAAGCCCGCCATCTCGGCCATGACCGAGGAGTGCCCCGCGACGACGATGGCGAGCTGTTCGCAGTCGATCTCGCCCTTGCTGGTCGAGATGCCCTGCACCTTGCCGCCTTCGGTGCGCACGCCGGTCACTTCGCATTTCTGGATGATATCCATGCCCATATCGGAACAGGCCCGCGCATAGCCCCAGGCCACCGCATCGTGCCGTGCCGTGCCGCCGCGCTTTTGCAGCAGCGCGCCCAGCACCGGGTAGCGCGGCCCGTCGATATTGATGATCGGCACGAGATCCTTGACCTGCTGCGGCCCGATCCATTCCGTGTCGATGCCCTGCAGGCGGTTGGCGTGCACCGTGCGCTTGTAGCCGCGCACCTCATGCTCGGTCTGGCCCAGCATCAGAAGACCACGCGGCGAGAACATCACGTTGTAGTTCAGATCCTGGCTCAGATCTTCGTAGAGCGCGCGGGCTTTCTCGTAGATCGCCGCCGAGGGATCCTGCAGATAGTTCGAGCGGATGATCGTGGTGTTGCGGCCCGTATTGCCGCCGCCCAGCCAGCCTTTCTCGATCACCGCGACATCGGTGATGCCATGCACCTTGCCGAGGTAATAGGCGGTGGCGAGGCCATGCCCGCCCGCCCCAACGACGATGACCTTATAGCGTTTCTTCGGCTCGGGGGAGCGCCAGGCTCGTTCCCAGCCGCGATGGAAGCGCATCGCCTCACGTGCAACGGCAAACATCGAATAGCGTTTCATGAGCGCGCCTCCGAGCAATCTCGACTCTTTCGCCTTTGTGATGGACCGGGGCGGCGGACGAAAGCCCCCCTGTTGCGGCATCGCAGGGAAAAAAGCGACATGGGCCTGCGACATCGAGTTCCATTCACGCGCTAGACCCTTTCGGCGCGGCGTCATCTCGCCTAAATGGGGAACGAAGGATGAGGAGACGCCATGCTGTTCTGGATTATCGCCGCCGCGCTCGTTGCGGTCATCGCGCTTTTGTTCGCCCTTGCGCTGCTGCGTGGGCGCGGCGAGGACGAGATGGCCCCTGCGGCCTCGTATGACGTGCAGGTCTATCGCGACCAGCTGCGCGATCTGGAGCGCGACGTCGAACGCGGCGTCACCTCTCGCGAGGAAGCCGACCGCGCGAAGCTGGAAATTTCGCGCCGGATGCTCGAGGCCGACCGCAAGGCGCAGGCAGGCTCCGATCTGGGCCGCGCGCCGAAAGGGGCGACCATCGCGGTCGTGCTCGGCGTCGTCGTGATTTTCGGCGGGGCATTCGCGCTCTACGATTACGTGGGGCAGGACGGGTACGAGGACCAGCCTATCGGCGTGCGTCTTGCGGATGCCGACAAGCTTTATGACAGCCGCCCCTCGCAGGCCGAAGCCGAGAAAATGGCCAAGGCCCGCGCGACCGCCCCTCAATCCAACCCGGATCCGCAATTCCTCGCACTGATGAAGAAGCTGCGCGAAGCCGTGGCGAAAAAGCCCAACGATCCGAAAGGTCTCGAATTGCTGGCACGCAACGAGGCGACTCTGGGCAACTTCGATGCCGCGTGGAAGGCGCAGCAGCGTCTCGTTGCGACCAAGGGGGATTCTGCGACGGCGCAGGATTACGCCGAGCTGGGCGACATGATGGCCGTGGCGGCAGGCGGAATGATCACCCCCGAGGCGGAGAAAGTCTTCGCGACCGCACTGACGATGGATCCGAAGAACGGGCTGTCGCTCTATTATGTCGGCCTGATGATGCTGCAGAACGGGCGTGCCGACCGTGCGTTCCGCTTCTGGGACAGCGCATTGCGCAACTCGGAGAATAGCGACCCCTGGGTGCCGATGATGCGGCAGAACATCGAGGAACTGGCATGGCTCGCGGGCGAGAAGGACTACACCCCGCCCAGACCGCGCGGCGCCCCGGGCCCGTCGCAGGCCGATGTCGCGGCGGCGGCGGATATGTCGCCCGAGGCCCGCCAGGACATGATCCGCTCGATGGTGGAGCGGCTGAACGACCGGCTCGCGCAGGAAGGCGGCAGCGCGGATGATTGGGCACGTCTGATTTCGTCGCTGCGCATGATCGGCGAGGTCGACCGCGCCGATGCGATCTATGGCGAAGCGAAAAGCAAATTCGGCTCGCGCCCGGAAGACATGGCGAAGATCGACGCGGCCCATCAGGCGCCCGCTGGTCAGGCGCTCAAGGATATGGGCGGCGCCCCGGCAGGACAAAGCGCACCGCAAGCGGCACCGGCCCTCCCCGGCCCGAGCGCCCAGCAGATGAAGGACGCGCAGTCGATGACGCCCGAGGAGCGCCAGCAGATGATCCAGGGCATGGTCGACGGTCTCTTTGACCGGCTGACCACCGACGGTGGCACGCCGCAGGAATGGGCCCGCGTGATCTCGTCGCTCGCGACGCTGGGCGAGACTGCACGCGCCAAGGAAGCCTGGGCCGAGGCGCAGCAGGCGCTGGCCGACAACCCGGACGCATTGGCTCAGGTCGAGGCGGCCGCGAAATCGGCAGGTGTGGCGGAATGATCTGCGAGACGATCGAAGAGTTCGCCGAAGCGATCCCCCGCATGGGCGGGGTCGCGGGGCTCGATCTGGGCACCAAGACCATCGGCGTCGCGGTGTCCGACGGGCTGCGCTCGGTCGCGACGCCGCTCTCGACGATCAAACGCAAGAAATTCGGCGTCGATGCCGAGGCGCTTCTGAAGATCGTGGCGGAGCGCGAGCTGAAGGGCCTGATCCTCGGCCTGCCGAAGAACATGGACGGGACCGAGGGCGCGCGCTGCCAATCGACCCGCGCCTTTGCCCGCAATCTCAGCCGCCTCACCGATCTGCCGATCGGCTACTGGGACGAGCGGCTGAGCACGGTCGCCGCCGAACGCGCGATGCTGGAGGCCGACATGTCGCGTGCCAAACGCGCCGAGGCGATCGACCACGTCGCGGCGAGCTTCATCCTGCAAGGCGCGCTGGATCGGCTGCGCTATCTGGGGGCGGCATGAACAATCCTTCCGACAGCGACGGCATCTGGAAACGCGCCGAGATCGAGAGCCCCTGCGTCAAGCTCTGCCAGCTCCACCCCGAGGCGCGGATCTGCATCGGTTGCTACCGCACGATGGAAGAAATCGGCGCATGGTCGCGAATGACGCCCGAGGCGCGCCGCGAAGTGATGGCGGAACTGCCCGAGCGCGCGCCGCAACTGCGCAAACGCCGGGGCGGACGCGCGGGGCGGCAAGACCGCTGAGCGCTTAAACGCCAGCCTCTTTCGCCGGGAAGACGAAGCAGCGATCGCGGCGGATCATCAACCACATCGGCGTGCCGGGCTTCGGCAGAAAGACATTGGGGACGCTGGCGCGCAGGATCGTGCCGTCGAAATCCATCCGGAACTCGACGAGGCTCTCGCGACCCAAGAAGCGCGCGCGTTCGACCACGCCACGCGCGGGCGTGCCGTCCTGCGGCGTCGGGGCCGGGCCGCGCCCTGCCCGGTCGAAATCGATCTTCAGGTGCTGCGGGCGGATCACGATGTCGATCTCGGTCCCGTCCGCATGGCCCGGCGTCAGGAAATCGCCGAAGGGTGTCACGGTCAGCGCGTCCTGCACCTGCCCCTTGAGCACGTTCACATCCGAAAAGAACGCCGCCGCCGCCCGGTCCACCGGCGCGTTGTAAAGGTTATAGGGCGCGCCGCGCTGCACGATCTTCCCGCCGCGCATCAGCAGAATCTCATCGGCCATCCGCATCGCCTCATGCGGCTCATGCGTGACCAGCAGAACAGCCGTGTTTTCCTCTTTCAGAAGCGCCAGCGTCTCGTCGCGGATATCGTCGCGCAGGCGCTCGTCCAGTCCCGAGAAAGGCTCGTCCATCAAGAGGATACGCGGCCGGGGGGCCAACGCCCGCGCCAGCGCCACGCGCTGCTGCTCGCCGCCCGAAAGCCCGTGCGGATAGCTGTCGCGATGTCGCGTGAGCCGCACCTTCTCGAGCAGTTCCGTCACGCGGGCGCGCTTCGCCGCCGCATCGCCCTTGAGGCCGAAGGCGATATTCTCGGCCACGGTCAGATGCGGAAACAGCGCGAAGTCCTGAAACATCAGCCCGATCGCGCGTTGCTCGGGCGGGATACGGAACACCGTGTCGCAGATCAGCTTACCATCGACGTAGATTTCGCCCGTATCCTGCATGTCGACGCCCGCGATCAGCCGCAGCGTCGTCGACTTGCCGCAGCCCGAGGGGCCCAGCAGACAGGTCACCTGCCCCGCCGGGATCGCGAAGGACACGTCATCGACGACGGCCCGCCCGTCGAACACGCGGCCAAGCGCGCGAACTTCGAGGCGCGGGGGGGGCAATTGTGCGCTCATGCAGCGAAATCTCGACCGAAAGTGTCAGGCAATGCAGGGCGGGAGATAACAGCCCCCCGCCCCCCAAGCAAGCCCGGTGGGCCCAGTGGACCCGGCTTAGATCGAGATGTTGTTCAGCCCGCCGTCGAGCATCACGTTCTGCCCGACCATGAATCCGGCATGAACAGAGCACATGAAGGCGCAGGTCGCCCCGAATTCCTCGGGCGTGCCATAGCGGTGGGCCGGGATCGTCGCTTCGCGCTCAGCCTTCGCCTCCTCGACCGAAATGCCCTTCGCCTTCGCCGCCCCGGTATCGAGCGATACCGCCCGGTCGGTCGCGTGCAGGCCCGGCAGCAGGTTGTTGATGTTCACGCCATATTCGGCGACCTGCCGCGAGGTGCCCGCAACGAAGCCCGTCAGGCCCGAGCGCGCGGAGTTCGACAGGCCGAGCTGCGCGATCGGCGCGCGCACGGATTGCGAGGTGATGTTGACCACCCGGCCCCAGCGCTGCTCGATCATCGCAGGCAGAACCGCCTGCATCATCGCGATCGGGGCGAGCATGTTCGCGTCGAGCGCCGCGATGAAATCGTCACGCGACCAGTCTCTCCAGTTGCCCGGAGGCGGCCCGCCCGCATTGGTCACCAGAATATCGACCTCGCCCGCCGCGCTCAGCACCGCCGCGCGGCCCTCGGGCGTGGTGATGTCGGCGGCCACGGGCGTCACGGTCACCCCGGTCGCGGCCATGATCTCGTTCGCGGTCGCGGCCAGCGCATCGGCGCCGCGCGCGTTCAGAACGATCTCGACGCCCGCCTGCGCAAGCGCCATCGCGCAGCCCCGTCCAAGCCCTTTCGACCCCGCACATACGATCGCCTTGCGGCCCTTGATCCCAAGATCCATCGCGCCCTCTCCTTTGCTGTCATTCTCCGGCGTGCTCCGGCAGGGCCCCGCGCGCGAAACACCGCGCGCCGCCCTGCCAGCTTCGCCTCGGACAGTAGCTTGCGCGCGGGGGAGGACAAGCGCGCTGTCGCCGCTTGACCATCGGGAGCAGCCCGCGGTAAGCCGATGCGATCCATCAGTTTCAGACGGCCCGGCAGGGCGAGGGAGAGCGCGTGTCCAACCCGAGCCAGATCGTTCACGTCTTCGAAGCCGAGGATATCTGGGTCACTTCCGGCGCCAATCATGGCGACGCGCTCGGTCCCGCCGAAGACTGCGAACCCGGCGACATCTATCAGCTTCATCGCGCCGCCAAACCGCGTCGCCTCGTGCTGGCCCAGCAAGGGGTCGCGCCGATCGTGGCAACCGGCTCCGAGATCGGCGCGCCGGGCGATGCGCTCGCGCTGATCGCGCGGCACCTGCTGATCACGCCCGAGGGCGACACGGTCGATATCCTGATGATCCGCCACGACGCGACAGGCGCGCTTTATGCGCTGCCGCTTTCGCCGATGGCCGCGCGCTTCGATTACACGCTGCTGGAAGCCAGCGAAGACCCCGGCGAGGCGCTGCTGTCGGACCTCGTCTGCGTGGCCTTCACCACCGGCACGATGATCACGCTGGCAGGCGGCGCGCAGATGCCGATCGAGCAACTCACCCCGGGCGCGCGCGTGCTGACCCGCGACAACGGCCCGCAACCGGTGAAGCTGGTGGCGAAGGCGACGATGCGGGCACTG
This sequence comes from Thioclava sp. UBA3469, assembly GCF_002378135.1. Lineage (NCBI taxonomy): Bacteria > Pseudomonadati > Pseudomonadota > Alphaproteobacteria > Rhodobacterales > Paracoccaceae > Thioclava > Thioclava sp. UBA3469. Next base: position 7,085 of record NZ_DFRG01000013.1, on the reverse strand, counting down.
GGATCTTTCGCGCCGGTCGTGATTTCGGCGGGCGTGCTGGGCAATGAGGGCGATCTGGTGATCTCGCCCCATCACCGCGTGTTCCTCTACCGCCGCGGCGTGCATAAGTTGGGCGACACGTCGGAAATCCTCGTGCAGGCCAAGCACCTCGTCGATGGCGAGAATGTCTGGCAGCGCGAGGGCGGGTTCGTCGATTACTACGCGCTGGTCTTCGACCGGCACGAAATCATCTATGCCGAGGGCATCCCGGTCGAGAGCCTGATGGTCTCGGAGGCAACGCTCTCGCTGCTTCCCGAGGAACTGGGTCGCGAGATTTCAAACCGCCTGCCCGACCTCGCCCATCGTCAGCATTTCGGTACGGAAGCCACACGCGAACTGCTGGACCGGATCGGGCGCGAGAAGCTGTTCCGCAAGCGCAAGGACTGAGGGTGGAGGGGGCGCTGCCCCCGCTCTTCTCTGCCCTCCGCTCGCGCTTCGGGCGTTCGGCGGGGCGTCCTTCCACTGGAAGGCTGCTAAACCCGCCTCACCCCCCGGGATATTTTTGCCAAGAGGAAGAGGTTAGCCGTTCAGCACGTCGAGCGCGGCTGCGTGGATCTCGGGCGATGCGGCAGCAAGCACCTGCCCGCCGCGATGGGCCGGACCGCCCTGCCAGTTGGTGACAAGGCCACCCGCCGCCTCGATCACGGCGATGGGGGCCGCGACGTCATAGGGCTGCAGCCCCGCCTCGACCACCAGATCGATCTGGCCAGCGGCGAGCAGCGCATAGGCGTAGCAATCCATCCCGTAGCGCGTCAGCCGCACCTGCTGCGACAGACGCGCGAAGGCCGCGCCTTCGTCGGGCGTGCCGACTTCGGGGAAGGTGGTAAAAAGCGTCGCGCTGTCGAGACCGCGCCCGGAGCGCACGCCGAGATCGCGCCCGCCATGCGGCCCCTCGAGCGTCGCGCGGCCGAAGCCGCCGGTGAAACGCTCTCCGATATAGGGCTGGTCAATCACGCCCATCATCGGCGCGCCGGGGCCATCCGCTTCCTCGGCGCATAGCGCGATCAGCACGCCCCAGGTCGGAGTGCCCGAAAGGTAGCCGCGCGTGCCGTCGATCGGGTCGAGCACCCAAGTCAGGCCGCTCTCGCCGCGGGTCACGCCGTGCTCTTCGCCATAAATTCCGTCTTGCGGGCGACGCTCCGCGATCAAGGCGCGCATCGCGGCCTCGGCGGAGCGGTCGGCCTCGGTCACCGGATCGAAACCACCTTCGAGCTTGTTATCCGCGCCGATCCCGCCCACGGGCCGGAACTGCGCCAGGGTCTCGCGACGGGCGCAATCGGCAAGGTCATTGGCCAGCGCGGCGAGCGCCGCACGGGTATCGGTGTCGAGATCAAGCATCGGTGTCCTCCCCGGGCCGTGCCGTCACCGCAACCGCCCCCCAGAAATGAGATAAGGGGAGCGGTAACCGCCCCCCTTCTCCGGGTCAAGCTGCCGACCGCCCCACATTCGGTCGCCAGTTGCGCCTAAACTCGTCTGCGTGGCGCTCAGGCCGCGTCGGACAGAACCTTGGCCAGTTCGAACAGCCGGCGGCGCTGCGCCTCCGGGATCGCGTAATAGGAACGCACGAGCGCGAGCGCCTCCTTGTCGGACAGAATATCCCCCGCCACTTCCGGTTGCATCCCGCTGTCTTCCGCGAGACCCTCGAAGAAGAACGAGATCGGAACCTCGAGCGCATCCGCGATATCCCAGAGACGCGACGCCGAGACGCGATTCATCCCGGTTTCGTATTTCTGAATCTGCTGGAATTTGATCCCAACTTTGTCCGCAAGCTGTTGTTGGGTCATCCCAATCATCCAGCGCCGGTGCCGGATCCGCTTGCCCACGTGGACATCAACCGGATGCTTCATACTCTTTCCCCTTTAAGCCAATTTCACCCGCAAACTACCGTGCGCTGAGTGTGGCCTGCGCGGGTAAAATCGCAAACCTGTCTAAAAAGACAGGGAATTTGCGGCTTTCCGCAGCACACCTAACCTAAAGGATAGGTCGCCCGCTATTCGCCTTCCGCGTGTTTTGCGATTTGCAAATCAGCGACTCAGGTGCCGTAGGGGAAGATGGTGGCGCTAACCGGTCTTTCACGAGGGATTGATTCGCGCGTCAACCCGCGGATCGGACCTGCCGCGGGGTCGCTTCCGGCGCCAAATGTGCGGGCTGGTCCTGATCTCTCGCGCGGTTTATCACGGGCAACGAAGGGTCCAACCGCTTGGCCGACCCGCCTCAAGACACAACCTGCCGGAGCATTCGATGCGCGCCTATGTTCAGACCGCCCCCGGGCAACGCCCCGAGCTGACCGAAATCCCCCTGCCCGCGCCGGGGCCGGGCGAGGTGCAGGTGGCCATCCGGGCCTGCGGCCTGAACTTCGCCGACCTGCTGATGATCGAGGGGAAATACCAAGACACTCCCACCCCGCCCTTCACGCTCGGGATGGAGCTCGCGGGAGAGGTCATCGCGGCAGGCGAAGGCTGCACCCTCGCTCCGGGCACGCGCGTTGCGGTCTTTGCGGGCCAAGGCGGGCTGGCGGAGGCGGGCAATTTCCCGGAAAGCCGCTGCACCCCGATGCCGGACGCGATGAGCTACGCGCAGGCGGCGGCCTTCCAGATCGCCTATGGCACCAGCCACGTGGCGCTGGAGACGCGCGCAGCGCTTGCCGAGGGCGAGACGCTGGTGGTTCTGGGCGCGGCTGGTGGTGTCGGCCTCACCGCGGTCGAGATCGGCAAGAAGATGGGCGCGCGGGTGATCGCCTGCGCGCGCGGCGAGGCGAAGCAGCAAATCGCGCGGGACGCCGGAGCCGATGAGACGCTCGACAGCGAGAGCGACGACCTCAAGGGGGCCATCAAGGCGCTTGGCGGCTGTGACGTGGTCTATGACGCGATCGGCGGCCCGGCGGGCGAAGCGGCGTTCCGCGCGCTGAAGCCCGGCGGGCGCTATCTCGTGATCGGGTTCGCCAGCGGCAGCCAGCCGAAGCTGCCGCTCAACCACGCGCTGGTGAAGAACATCGCGATCCACGGGCTTTACTGGGGCGGCTATCTCAAGCTCGATCCGCAGGTGCTGACCGGTTCGATGGCGCGGCTGTTCGACTGGTTCGCTCAGGGCGGGCTCACCCCGCATATCGGCGCGACCTATCCGATGGAGCAGATCCCCGACGCGCTGGAGGATCTGCGCGCGCGCCGCTCCACCGGCAAGCTGGTCATCGAGATCGGCGCTCAGGCATAGGCCTCGCGGAGCATGGCGCGAAACGCGTCGACCGGGTCGCCGGTCAATCGCCCCGTGTCGTAGAAGCAGATGCGAGAGCGGCCGATCGCCGGCAGGCCGCTCTCGGGCCCCAAGGCCACGCAGCCCAGCGGGATATACCGGGACAGACGCACCGCGACGCCCATATCGGCCGCCACCGTTGCGCTCGCCATTTCGTCGGATTGCCCCTCGAAAGCGGATTTCGCCTCGATCCCGACCGTTTCAAGCGCCTCCAGTGCCGCGTCATAGAAGGCGCAGCTTTCCTCGATCGACAGCATCAGCGGGCGCTCGCAAAAGGCCCGCCCGAGCTGCGCGCCAATCCAGACCAGATCATCGGAAGCCAGCACCTCGGCCTCGTGTCCGGGCTTATCTTCGGTGGTCAGGATAATATCCAGCTCCCCCGCATCGAACATCCGGCGCAGCACCGACGAACGGCGCGAGACAAGCTGCAGGCGCACCATCGGCCATTGCTCGGCCATCGCGCGCAGCAGGCCAGGCATTTGCGGGCTGACCAGATCATAGGGCAGACCGAAGCGCACGGTCACCTCGGCATCTGTCGCGCGCAGCCGCGCCAGCGCCGCATCGTTCTCGGCACAGATCCGGCGGGCGTGGTCCAGAAGCGAGCGCCCCGCACGGGTCAGCGCCATCTTGCGGTTCGCCCGGTCGAAGAGCCCCTTGTCGAGCGCCTCCTCCAGCCGACGGATCTGCATCGAGACCGCCGATTGCGTCAGGTTCAGAAGTCGCGCCGCCTGCGTCACCGACCCGGTCTCGGCGACCGTGAGAAGCGCCCGCAACGCCGCGATATCGAGGTTTTGCGCCATGTCCGCCCATCCATCACGTTTCGTGATGCTCAATAGCACAATCATTCGTTTTCATCATCAATAAACTTGCGCCATCCTTCTTTGCAGGAACGATCTGCCACAGAGGATGAGACGATGACCTTCCTGACCCGGCGCAACGCCGCCTGCTGCGCCCCTGCCCGCCCCGCTCGGCGCGGCTTCTTTGCGACCCTCGCACGCATGGCCGCCTATCACCGGTCGCGCCGGGCGCTCGAGCGCCTTGATTCAAGGCTTCTCGACGACCTCGGGCTGAGCGAGACCGAGGCCGCATTCGAGGCACGGCGCCGGATTTGGGATGCCCCCGATCACTGGCGCGCGGGCCGCTGAGACAAAAGACGTGAAAACAGTGCGAAACGAGGCATTTTCGAGCGGCCCCAAATCTTGAATTTCGGGGCTGCTCTGCCAATATCGGTACCGAAACCGGTCCGAGGGACGACCGGGAGATATCGTTGGAGGTGCTGATGGCTGATTTCGAAACGATGCGGACCCCCCAGGCGGGCACGCGTCAGGCTGCGATTGACGAGGGTCTTCGCGCACATATGAACAAGGTCTACGGGCTTATGTCGCTGGCGATGCTGGTGACCGGGGCCGTGGCGTTTGGTGTGGGTACGAACCCGGCGCTCGTTGCCGCGATCTTCGGCTCGAGCCTCAAATGGGTTGTGATGCTGGCTCCGCTGGCGATCGTCTTCGCCTTCGGCGCGATGATCAACAAGATGTCGACCAGCACGGCGCAGATCGTGTTCTTCGTCTATGCCGCGCTTATGGGGCTGTCGATCAGCTTCATCTTCGCCGCCTATACCGGCATCTCGATCGCGCAGACCTTCCTCGTGACGGCGATCTCCTTCGCGGGTCTTTCACTTTACGGCTACACCACGAAGCGTAACCTGAGCGCGATGGGCTCGTTCCTGATGATGGGTCTGATCGGCCTGATTGTCGCCTCGATCGTGAACATCTTCCTCGCCTCCTCGGCGATGGCCTTCGCGATCTCGGTGATCGGCGTTCTGATCTTCGCGGGCCTCACGGCTTACGACACGCAGAACATCAAGAACACCTATCTGCAGCTTGCTGCCAGCGACTCGGAGTTCATGGGCAAAGCCGCCATCATCGGCGCGCTGCAGCTCTACCTGGACTTCCTGAACCTGTTCATGTTCCTGCTGCAATTCATGGGCAACCGGAACTGATCCGCGCTCAAGCGAACACGACACGAAGCCCCGCCCAACCGGCGGGGCTTTTTCATGTCAGCCCATCCGTAGCGCCATATCCAGCATCCGATTGGAGAAGCCCCACTCGTTGTCATACCAGCCGAAGACCCGGATCAGCCCGTGCTCGGTCGCACGGGTCTCGGGGAGCGCCATGACGATGCTCTCAGGGCGCGCGCGCAGATCGGTGGAGACGAGCGGCTTCCCGGTCGTGCCGATCACGCCACCCGCGCCTTGCAGCACCGCGTTGACCTGTTCGACCGTGGCGGGGTTTTTCACCGTCACCGCCAGATCGACCGCCGACACGGAGGCCGTGGGTACCCGCACCGCCTGCGCAATCAGGCGACCGGCGAGATCGGGGAGCACCTCTTCCATCAACTTGCCCGCGGAGGTCGTCGTCGGCACCATCGAGAGCGCCGCCGCGCGCGAACGCTCCATCGGGCCGCGCGGCTTGTCGACCGTGGGCTGCGAGCCGGTATAGCAATGCACCGTCGTCATCGAGCCGGTGACGATCCCGAATTCCGCATCGATCAGCCGCGCAAGCGGCGCCAGCGCGTTCGTCGTGCAGCTCGCGTTGGAGACGATCTTCTGCCCGTTCAGCGCCGCCTCGTTCGCGCCCAGAACCACCGTGATCTCGGCCGCTTTCGCAGGCCCCGAGATCAGCACGCGGGTAGCGCCACCCGCGATCCCCTGCCCTGCGATCTGCGCGCTGTCGGCGCGGCCGGTGCATTCCATCACCAGATCGACATCCGACAGATCGAGCGTGGAGATATCATCCGCGCGGTGCAGCGCGATCCGGGTGCCGTTGATCACCAGCGCGCCCGGCTCCAGCGTGACCGTGCCGCGCCACGGGCCAAACACGCTGTCATATTCGAAGAGATAAGCCAGCATCTCGGGCGCTTCGATATCGTTGACGCCCACGATCTCCAGTCCCGGCCAGCGCGCAGGCGCCTCCGCCCAGGTGCGCAGCACCGAGCGACCGATCCGTCCGAACCCGTTTATGAAAACACGCATCTGGCGCACCTCCTGCAAACGCCCTTAGCGCCGCAGGGCGCCAAGGGAAAGCGCGCGATTGTCACCGATACGGCAAAGACCGCCTCAGGCGGACAATTCGCGCGCGGTGATCTGATAGGTGAAGTCCTTGGCGTCGAGATAGTCGCGGCGTTTGCCGTCGATCTCGGCCTGCGGATACATCAGATAGGGCAGTTCCGGCCCGTCCGAGCCCGGCAGGTCCACGTCATGCGCGTAGTTATAGCCAACCCAGTTGCCTTCCCATGCGCCGAAGAGCTTCGCGCGCACGTCGACCACCTTGGGGTCTTTGAGGCCCAGATGCCCCTCGCCTTCCTGCAGCATCACCTTGCGCACATCGGCCGCGTCGGCAGGCACCCAGCCGAAGCCGCTGAGCCAGACTTCCGAGCGGCAATGCTGCGCGCCGGTGGCATCTTCGGATTTCAGACCGAGGCTCTTGTAGCCGAAGCGCGAGGGCGCGACACGGATGCCATAGACATCCCGCGCAGGCAGACCGGCAGCACGCGACAGCCCGACGAAGAGCGCGTTGAGATCGGCGCATTTGCCCGACAGGTCGCCCGAGGTCAGCATGAAAGAGATATCGCCCAGACCGCAGCCCGGCGTCTTCGGATTGCGCACGGTGTTCTCGACGATCCATTCGTAGATCGCGCGGGCTTTCTCCAGATCGCCAGTCTTCCCGCGGGTGATCGAGTCGGCGGTCTGCTTCACGATCCCGTCGGTCGGCAGCAGCTTGGTCGCGGCGGTGAAACGC
>NZ_DFRG01000222.1:0-10547 GCF_002378135.1 Thioclava sp. UBA3469 | reverse complement strand
ACGTGCCGCTCAGACACCGCTTACGTCGATCGAGCAGGCCAGCAAGGATATTATTTCGGCCCTGATCGCTGGAGACGACGCCCGCGTCGCGAGTCTGGCACAACAGATCCATGACAGTTTCATCCTGCAGCAATCCATGACGCCGCAAGACAAGCAGGATCTGAAGGCTGCCGTTCCCAAGGAATTCGTTACCCGGGACCAAGCCTTTCACCAACTTTCGACCGATCTTGCTCAAGTGGGCCGCGATGGCGACCGGGAGGCGCAAAATGCGACATTCAGCCAAATGATCGGGGCCTGCACCGCCTGCCACACACGCTATGCAACCGATCGCTTTCCAATGCTTGCTAAATAAACCGGCTGTCGCGGCGGCAAGAGCTTTCCCTGGTGTGAGAGGGCCTGCTGACAGGGGGCCTGAGGGTAGCAGGGCCGACCGATGGGGGATGGTGTCCGTTGGATCACCACGGCGGCGCGATGTCTCTAGCCTTGTTAACATGCGCAGCCGGTCAAACCAATTGACTCGCCGTTATTTCAGTCCGAGGATGAAGCTGACTGGTAGCGCCGTTCTAGGTCACGAGTCGCTTTTCGTGGTCGCAGTCTTTGGACACTCATGCTTGCTGCGAACGCCGCTGTCACAGATTCCGTTCAACCAGGTGCTGGTCGCGACCTGACCGGCACCTATCCGAGATAGGAGACACCCGTGGCAAAAGATCAAACCGAAGACGGCCCCCGCACAGCGCAGCGCAGTCTTGTCGTGCAGGAGTTTACCAACGGCATTTTGGACCCATCCCAGCCAATGCTTGGCCCGGTTGAAGATGGCGGCACGATCATCGCCAATACCGCACCGGGATGCTGGGGGCCGATGATTACTCCGCGTCTGCGCGGCGGACACGAGGTGACGAAGCCCGTTTACGTGAACGGTGCAGAGCCCGGCGATGCGCTGGCGATCCGGATCCGCGACATCACCGTAACCGCCATCGCCACGGCTTCGGGTCACGATTCCTCACCCGAAGGGTTCTGTCTTGGCGATCCCTATGTGGCGGCCCGCTGCCCGCATTGCGACACGCTCTGGCCTGAAACCCATGTCGAAGGGATCGGACCGGACGCGGTGCGCTGCGACAATTGCGGCAATCCCGTCAAGCCGTTCGAGGTGGTTCACGGATATACCGTCGTGTTCGACGAGACCCGCAGTGTCGGGGTGACCATGCCCAAGAAGGCGGCCGAGAAGATTGCGCATAATGCCGAACATTACGCAGCGCTGCCCGATCATTCGGTTCAGCACCCCATCCTCGTCTATGCGCCCTCTGACATGCCCGCAGTGATAGTGCGGATGCGACCGTTTCTCGGGCAACTGGGCACGACGCCGTCGATGCCGTTGCCAGACTCGCATAATGCGGGTGATTTCGGCTCGGCCTTGATTGGCGCCCCGCACCAATACGCGGTGACGGCTGAGCAGTTGGATGAGCATCGCACAGACGGACACATGGATATCGATGCGGTGCGCGACGGCGCGATCCTGCTGACTCCGGTCAAAGTGCCGGGGGCGGGCGTTTATATCGGCGACATGCATGCGGGGCAGGGCGATGGTGAGATCGCGGGGCACACGATGGATGTGGCTGGCAGCGTCACATTGCAGGTCGAGGTGATCAAGGGGCGCACCCTTGCCGGTCCGGTGCTGTTTCCCCGGCTTGACGATCTGCCCCCCATGGCGCGACCCTTCAGCGCCGATGAAAAGGCGAAAGCCATCGCACTGGCGCGGGAATGGGATATCGACCAGTTGGAGGAAACGGCTCCGATTTCGGTTATCGGCACTGGCCCGACACTCAATCAGGCGATCGAAAACGGGCTGGGTCGCGCCGCCGACCTGCTTGGCATGACGGTCCCCGAAGTGCGAAACCGCGCCACCATCAACGGGGCTATCGAAATCGGTCGTGCGCCGGGCGTCATTCAGGTGACATTCCTTGCGCCGCTGTCTGCATTGGACGCAGCCGGCATCGGAAAATTCGCGCGCGAGCAATACGCGTTGTAGCTCGAAAGAGATGACACGGCGGCAGTCTGCAATGACCTATATCAAAGCAGGCTGCCGGATCCCGGTTAGCGTTAACGGGTTCGCGCGCTCGCACGAAAGTTACCGATCGGAGGACTCACATGAAACCGACGAAAGAGCAATTACTATGGATGTATGAAACCATGGTGGTCAGCCGCCGCTTCGAAGAAGCGATCGAGAAGGTTTATCTTGAAGGCAAGACCCCGGCGTTCAACATGGCCAGCGGCCCGATACCGGGCGAGATGCACCTGTCGAACGGCCAAGAACCGGTCGCAGTCGGCGTTTGTGCACATCTGGACGCTAGGGACACCGTGACAGCAACCCACCGTCCGCATCATCAGGCGATTGCCAAAGGGGTGGATCTAAACAGGATGGCCGCCGAGATATTTGGCAAAGCGACCGGATTGTCGGGTGGCCGGGGTGGCCACATGCACCTGTTCGATCCGGCGGTGAATTTCGCCTGTTCGGGCATTATCGCCGAAAGCTGTGGTCCGGCGTGTGGTGCCGCGCTGTCACGCAAGCTGCAGAAAAAGCCGGGGATTGCGGTCGCCTTTCTGGGCGAGGGTGCGGCCAACCAAGGCGCGTTTCACGAGGCTCTCAATCTCGCGGGCGTCTGGAAACTTCCGGTTGTTTTCGTGATTGAGGATAATTCCTGGGGCATTTCGGTTCCCAAATCCGAGGCGACAGCCGTGGCGCGCAATGATGTGCGCGCGGCGGGCTACGGTATGCCCGGTCATTACATCCCCGGCAACGATCCCTATGCGATCTTTGACATCGCGGGGCAGGCCATCGCGCGCGCCCGCGATGGCGAGGGCCCAACGCTGATCGAAATCGAAACCTATCGGTTGGCGGGGCATTTCATGGGCGATGCAGAGCAATATCGCCCGAAGGGTGAGAAGGAAGCGCTGTTTGCCAAGGATCCGATCCCCAAAATGCGCGAACGCCTGATCGCCGAGGGCCACGCTGCCGAGAGCCTGGACACGCTGGAAAAGCGCGCCGAGGCCCGCGTGGCCGAAGCGATCTCTTTTGCCCGCGACAGCGAATATGCGCCGGAAACCGATGCGTTGACCGCCGTTTTTGTTTGATTTTCCGACCTCCACAAATCTGTGGCATGAAAGGATTTGACCCATGCTTGACCAGCCAACAAACGAACGCCGTCTGACCATAGCGCGTGCGATGGCCGAGGCGATGCAGCAAGAGATGCAACGTGACCCCACTGTCTTTTTGATGGGCGAGGATATCGGCGGCTTCGGCGGCATCTTCGGCAATACCCGCGGCCTGTTCGAGGAATTCGGCAAGGAGCGCGTGCGCGACACCCCGATTTCCGAAACCGGCTTTATCAGCGCCGCCGTTGGCGCGGCGATGGACGGGATGCGGCCTGTCGTCGAACTGATGTTCGTCGATTTCTTCGGCGTCTGCTTTGACGCGATCTACAATCAGATGGCCAAGAACACCTATTTCTCGGGCGGAAACGCATCCGTTCCAATGGTGCTGATGACTTCGACGGGGGGCGGTTATTCGGATGCGGGCCAGCATTCGCAATGTCTTTACGGCACCTTCGCGCATCTGCCGGGCATGAAGGTCGTCTCGCCCTCGAATGCCTATGACGCCAAGGGGCTGATGACCGCTGCGGTCCGCGACGACAACCCTGTGATCTATATGTTTCACAAGGGGTTGCAGGGGATGGGCTGGTTGAGCACCGAACCCGGCGCCACCGTCAACACGCCCGAAAGCGATTATAGCGTCGAGATCGGCAAGGCGAAGGTCGTGCGCGAGGGCCGCGATGTGACGCTGGTGGGCCTTGCAATGGGGGTCCATAATGCGCTGAAGGCCGCCGACAGGCTCGCCGAAGAGGGCGTGAGCGCCGAGGTGGTTGATCTCGTGTCGCTGGTTCCGCTTGATCGTGAGACGGTGATCAATTCGGTCGCCAAAACCGGGCGTCTGATCGTGGTCGACGAGGATTATCACAGCTATGGCGTCTCGGGCGAGATCATAGCCACCGTGACCGAGCATGACATCTCAAAGCTCAAGGCGTCTCCGGCACGCGTCACCTATCCGGACGTGCCGATCCCTTATGCCAGACATATGGAGCAACTCTGTCTGCCCAATCCCGACAAGATCATCGCCGCATACCGCAAAATGTAATTCGGGACAATCAAATTTAGGAGTGGGCGCATGGCGACCGAGGTGAAGGTGCCGCAGGATTTGTGGCAGGACGACGGTATGGAAGCCGTTATTACCAACTGGCTGGCAAGCGACGGAGCGACCGTGCGAAAGGGGGCGTTGATCGCTGAAATCATGGTCGAGAAATCGCAGTTTGAAGTGACCGCGCCCGCCGATGGCGTTCTGACGATCACGAAACAGGCCAACGACATCGTGCGCAAGGGGGACGTGATCGGGACGATCGCGTGACCATGACAGCGCCGGACAGTCCGGTGCGAGAACTGGCGCTTGCCGACGCACTGGACTGGGAGGCCGCACGCTTGGGCGACATTGCGGCCGGGCGTTGCGGTGCCGCTGCCCTGCTTTGGTCTTGCGAGCGCGCGCTGGTTGCGCCCGCAAGCCTCAGCCGACAACCCGGGTTCAAGCGCGCATGTTCACGCGCCAATGACGCAGGCTGGCCGGTTCATCTGCGCGCCACAGGCGGCGATCTGGTGCCGCAGGGCCCTGATATTGTGAACTTGTCGCTGTTGTTCCGCGCGCCTCCGGGCGCAGCTTTCGGGCTTGAGGATGCCTATAGGCAACTAACCTCGCCGATTTGCGAGGCTCTTTCTGATGCAGGCATAAGCGCGAGATATGGGGCCGTGCCGGGGGCCTTTTGTGACGGACGATTCAACATCACGATAGCGGGGCGAAAGTTCGCGGGAACTGCACAACGCTGGCGCCCGATGGCGGATGGAAATGCAGTTCAGAGTCATGCCCTGATGCTCATGCGCTCTTTAGACGGGAATACGGTCGCGACGCTGAACCGTTTCTATCATGATTGCGGCATAGACCGCGTTATTGATGCCGGTGCACATGTCGGATTGCATGACCTGCTTGCGAAGGACACAGACGCGCGCGCGCAGCACCGTATCCTGCGCATGATCGCTGTGCGGGCGCATGCATCGGAGGCCCACGCCCCGGCTGCAAACACAAGGGTTCTGTCGCGACATCTCGGGTGAAAAGGGCGAGTTGGCAACGCGGCTTTGCACGCTGATGCGCATGGCGGCCCGACCGCGCCGGGGAGAACGCGGAGAAGATTTTGCGCGGCTTCGACGGCATCCTGCAACTCGATGGCTACCAGGGTTACAACCGTTTGACGCGTCCCACCCGCAAGCGTCGCGACCCGGTCCGCGTGGCGCATTGCTGGGCCCACGCGCGGCGTAAGCTGAAGGAGGTCTTCGACCGCGACGGCTCCGAGATCGCCGCCGAGGGGCTGCGCCGCATCGCCGAATTCTACAAGGTCGAGGCCGACATCCGCGGCACGGCGCCGGGACAGCGGCTCGAGGCCCGGCAGGCGCGCCCAGCGCCCCTCGTGGACGAGTTCGGTGAATTGCTACAACAGCAACGTCTGCGTATCTCCGCCAAGTGTAACCGCCCGGTTGATACCGCGGCTTGAACCTACGGGGTCCAGTTCCACGGCAACAATTCGTCGAGCCGGTTGATCTTGTGATCATGGATGCGGTCGAGCACGTCGGTCAGCCAAGACTGTGGATCAAGTCCGTTCATCTTTGCCGTCTCGATCAGTGTCATAGCCCGCGCCAGGGTCTCGCCGCCGCTGTCTGACCCGGCAAACAGCCAGTTCTTCTTTCCGATGCCAATCGGGCGCATGGCGCGCTCGGCGGGATTGTTGTCGATGCCGATCCTTCCGTCTTCGAGATAGAGTTCGAAGGACGACCAGCGGGAGAGCCCATAGCGGAACGCTTTGGCGAGATCACCCTTGCCGGGAAGGCGCGTGAGCTGGGCCTCGGCCCACGCCCTGAAGGCGTCGACCTTGGGTCTGGAATGCTGTTGTCGCGCGGCTTGTCGAAGCTCGGGCGACTGACCGGCAATCTGCCGTTCAACATCATAGAGTTTCCCGATCCGATCGAGAGCCTCCCCTGCGAACATAGGGAATGTTAGCAGTATTTAGTTCGCTAATGCGTCTTCGATTTGCTTGGTCTCTGTTCAAAAACTCTGTTTCTAAATGCTTATGAGCAGAAGGGAGCAACCGAGAAACGCGCGAAGCTCTCCACATAGCGCAGCGCGTTTCTCGGTTTTGTTTGGAGTTCTCTGCTACTAGATGCGCTACTCTTGGCAGCGTGAACAAACGGGCGTGAACATGAACAAATTCGGTAGATTATGTCTTGTAAGTCGCGAGGAATAAATGATAAAAATGACAATGAGCAATGGTAAGGTATACATAAAGTCGGCGCTGGGGATGGGCTGAGCGCCATTGCGCGCCGGACGATGATCCGGCGCGAACCGCGCCCTTTGCTTAGGGGGCGATGAATTCCACACCGGGCATCCGCGCGATCGCGGCGACGTCGGCATCGTATTGCGCGGTGATCTCGTCGACCAGCTCATCGGTCCAGCCCGGCAGCGGTGCCTCGATCTCGAGCGCCTCGGGCTGGGCGTATTTGTCGAGGAAGGCCGCCACGATCTTGCGCCGGTGCAGAACCGATTTCGGCGGGTTCGCGTCGAAATAGCTGCGCAGCCGTTCGATCCCCTCCTCGGGCATGATCTGACGCAGCACCATCATGTCGCCCTTGAGCGCCTGATCCTCCGGCAGCCCGCCGACCGAACGCAGCACTTCGGGCCAGATCAGTGGCAAATCCTCGTTGCACCAGATCACGAAGCGCCGCCCGCCCGCGGCTTCCACCATCTGACGGATCAGGGGGTCCCAACGCAGCTCGCGCGGGTCGTGGCCTTCCATGATCTGCTCGTAACTGCGCTTGGGCAGCCGCGCGACCAGTTGCGGGATCAGGCTCGCGGGGTTGATCAGCGCGAGATGAAACTCGGTCTCCGCATCGGGAAAGAGGTTGGCGAGCGGCGCGAGCTTGCCCGGCGCCATCGCATAGAAGCCGCGCTTGGTGATCACCCGCTCGGGGATGCACAGGAAAAACGCGTGGCTGAAAACCAGCCGATCCAGCACTGGAGCCTCGGTGCTCGCCTCGATGATCGCGTCCTGCACATCCTGCGGCGCAGGCCCGCCTTTCAGCGAGACCAGCGCATCGCGCAGCACCATCCGGTAGCTGCGGGGCGCGGGCACGGCGATGCGGTGAGACTCGAGGAGCCGCTCGTTGCTCGAAAGCGCGCCCACGATGCGATCTTCATCGGTCGAATGCGCTCCGAGATGGAAAACGACTTTCATTCTGCGCGCCTCAATATCGTCTGGCTGGTCAAGCCCTTATTGTTGCTGCTCACTCTAGCCGCTCCGTTCTGGACAGGCAAATGTGTTTCGGGGTAGGAGGGGCGAGACAATTCCGACAAAACTGATCGGGAAAACCCGTGCCCAAATCCGCTCAATCCCTCTCGGTCCCTCCTGCGCCGGCCTTGCGCGGGCGCTTGCGTGCGGCGGGTGGGCTGTGGTCGCTCGGGGCCGTGGTGATCGCGGTGCTGGTGCTGGCGCCGATCCTGGCTGTCGGGTGGATGGCGCTCGATCCGCGCGACAATATCTGGCCGCATCTGATCTCGACGGTGCTGCCGCGCTACCTGATCAATACGGCAGTGCTGACGGGCGGCGTGGGGCTTCTGGCCTCCGCCATCGGGGCGGGGGCTGCGTGGCTCGTGGTGATGTATCGCTTCCCGGGGCATCGCATATTGCAATGGCTGCTGCTTCTGCCGCTCGCGATCCCGGCTTATGTCGGCGCTTACGCCCTCACCGATTTCCTCGACTATTCCGGCCCGGTGCAGACCGCCATGCGCGGCGCTTTCGGCTGGGCCTCGGCGCGTGACTACTGGTTCCCCGAGATCCGCTCGCGCGAGGCGGCGGTGGTCGTGCTGTCGGCCGCGCTTTACCCCTATATCTACCTGATCACCCGGGCGGCCCTGCGCGAGCAATCCGGCGCCAGCTACGAGGTCGCCCGCGCCCTCGGCACCGGGCCTTGGGGGATGGTCTGGCGCGTGGGCCTGCCGCTTGCGCGTCCCGCCATCGCTGCAGGCGCCGCGATCGCGATGATGGAGACGGTGGCGGATTTCGGCGTCGTCGATCATTTCGGCGTGCAGACCCTGACGACGGGCATTTTCTCGACATGGCTTTCGGGCGGCAATGCGGGCGGGGCGGCGCAGCTCGCGCTGGTGATCCTCGGGATCGTCCTCGCGCTTCTTATGCTTGAGAAGCTTTCGCGCCGCCGCGTCCACTATTACCAAAGCGCGCGTCAGGCCCGCCCAGTGCAGCCACAACGCCTGAAAGGTGTGGCTGGCTGGGTGGCGACGCTGGCCTGCGTTCTCCCGGTGGCTTTGGGCTTCGTGCTGCCGGTCGCGGTGATGGGCGGTCATGCGCTCGCCAATCCCCAGGCGTGGTTCGGCCGGGGCCTCGGGCTTGCGCTGTGGCACACGATACTGACCGGAGGGGCGGCGGCCGCGATCACGGTGACGCTCGCGCTGTTCATGGTCTACGGGGTGCGCCTGTCGGGGCAGCGCCTGCCGCGCGCGGTGCTGCCGCTGACGACACTGGGCTATGCCGCGCCGGGGGCGGTGCTGGCGGTCGGCATCCTGATCCCGCTCGCCGGTCTCGATCACATGCTGGCCGACACCGTGCTGGCGATCACCAGCCACGATCCCGGGCTGCTGCTGACGGGCTCTGCCTTTGCGATCATCCTCGCCTATGTCGTGCGATTCTTCGCCATCGCCCAAGGCGCGAGCGACGCCGCCTTCGGGCGCGTGCCGCCCTCGCTGCCGATGGCGGCGCGCTCGCTGGGTCGCACACCGGGCGGCGTCCTGCGCAGCCTCTACTTGCCGCTGATGCGCGGCTCGGTCGGCTCGGCGTTGCTTTTGGTCTTCGTCGATTGCGTGAAGGAGCTGCCCGCGACGCTGCTGCTGCGCCCGTTCAATTTCGAGACGCTGGCCACGCGCACGCAGGAAAAGGCGAGCCTCGAGAATCTGGGCGATGCCTCGCCTGCCGCACTTCTGGTCTGCGCGGTGGGGCTGGTCGCGGTCGCGATCCTCGCCCGCGCAGATCAAGCCCGCGCCGATCTTGCCCGTTCCCGCTGAGCGGCGTCTTGCGCGAATTTCCAAGCCGCGCTATTGCGGGCCCGTCACGCCGGCGTAGCTCAGTTGGTAGAGCGTCTGATTTGTAATCAGGGGGTCGGGGGTTCGAGTCCCTCCGCCGGCACCACCTCACCGCGCCTGTGGGCGTGCATTGGAGGGCGCGATGGAAGCTACCGCTCAGATTTCCGGAGCTCTTCCGGGGCGCATGTTCGATGCGCTCGTACTGGGCGGTCCGGCGATGTGGGCGATTGCGGCGCTGTCCGTGATCTCGCTCGCGGTGATCATC
Organism: Thioclava sp. UBA3469; assembly: GCF_002378135.1. Classification (NCBI taxonomy): domain Bacteria; kingdom Pseudomonadati; phylum Pseudomonadota; class Alphaproteobacteria; order Rhodobacterales; family Paracoccaceae; genus Thioclava; species Thioclava sp. UBA3469. The sequence continues at coordinate 1,044 of NZ_DFRG01000222.1, read as the reverse complement.
TGGAAAATCTGGGATCTGCTGGCCGCCGGCGCGTGGTCGGGCGGGGCGCATAGCCAGGCGGCGATTGCGGCTTGGGCGGCAGGCGATCCCGACAGGGCCGAGGCGGCTTTGGCCGGGCGGCGCTCGTTGCGCGCGCAGCTGGCCCGAGCGGCGATGGCGAGCCTGCGCGATCCGCAGCTCGATCGGGCCGGGGCGGAGGCCGAGACCGGCCGCGTCGCGCGCGATCTGCTGGCGCGCGCACGCTCGGGGCTGCGGGCGCTGGAACTGGCCGTGGTGATCGGCCCGCTTCTGGGGCTTCTGGGCACGGTCGCGGGGATGATCGCGGCCTTCCGCGCCTTGCAGGAGGCAGGCGTTCAGGCCGATCCGGCGACGCTTGCAGGCGGCATCTGGGAGGCGCTTTTGACGACGGCGGCGGGCATGGCGGTGGCGATCCCGGCGCAGATCGCGCTGTCGGGCTTCGACGCGGTGGTCGACCGTCTGCGCCACGACATGGAAGACGCCGCGACCCGCATCTTCGCCCGCGCGCCCGCCACGCTCACCGAGCGGCCCCGCGCCGCCGCCGAGTGAGGCGCGCGCGATGTTCGCCTTCGGTCAACCGCGCCCCCGCCGCCGCCCGGCGCTGACGCCGATGATCGACGTGGTCTTCCTGCTTCTGGTGTTCTTCATGCTCGCCTCGCGCTTCGGGGTGGAGCGCACGCTCGACCTGACCTTGGGCGGCGGTACGGCGGGCGCGGAGTGGTCCGGGCCGCGGCGTCTGGTCGATGTGGGCGAAGGCGGTACGGTCAGCCTGAACGGGCAGGTGGTCGCGCTCTCCGATCTGGCAGGCGCGCTGCAGCCGCTGATGGACCAACCCTCCGATCCGGTCGTGCTGCGTCTGAAAGAGGGCGATCTGAACGCGCTGACCCAAGTGATCGAGGCGTTGCGCGGCGCGGGGCTGAGCAATCTGGTGCTGGTGCCATGAGGCTTTTCAGCGATCCGCCGCGGCGCAGCTTGCCCGAGCCGCTCTTGCCGATGATCAACGTGGTCTTTCTGCTGCTGATCTTC
>NZ_DFRG01000221.1:0-8673 GCF_002378135.1 Thioclava sp. UBA3469 | reverse complement strand
GAGATTGGCCAGATCCGCCCCGGAAAAGCCGGGCGTCAGCGCCGCGACCTTCTCGGCGTCGACATCCGGGGCGAGGGTGACCTTCTTCATGTGCACATTGAGGATCTGCACGCGGCCCGTCTTGTCGGGCTTGTCCACCAGCACCTGCCGGTCGAAGCGACCCGCGCGCAGGAGTGCCGGGTCGAGGATCTCGGGCCGGTTGGTGGCCGCCAGCAGAACGATGCCGGCCGACGGGTCGAACCCGTCGAGCTCGGTCAGAAGCTGGTTCAGCGTCTGCTCGCGCTCGTCATGACCACCGGCGACCTGCCCGGCCGCGCGGGCGCGCCCGAGCGCGTCGAGCTCGTCGATGAAGATGATCGCCGGGGCGGATTTCCGGGCCTGTTCGAACAGGTCGCGCACCCGCGCGGCGCCCACGCCCACGAACATCTCGACGAATTCCGACCCCGAGATCGAGAAGAAGGTCACGCCCGCCTCACCCGCCACGGCGCGCGCGAGCAGCGTCTTGCCGGTGCCGGGCGGGCCGACCAGCAGGATGCCCTTGGGGATGCGCGCACCGAGCTTGCCGTAGTCGGCCGGGTTCCTGAGAAACTGCACCACCTCTTCCAGCTCGGCCTTGGCCTCATCCACGCCGGCGACATCGGCGAAGCTGACGCCAGTTTCCTTTTCCATATAGACCTTGGCCTTCGACTTGCCGACCTGCATGAAGCCGCCGAAACCCTGCCTGTCGGCGAACTTGCGAAACAGCAGCATCCAGATGCCGAAGAAGACGAGCGCCGGCGCCACCCAGGAAATCAGCGTGCCGAGGAACGTGTTCTGCGGCACGCCGGTGATTTCGACCCCCTTCTTGTCGATCAGTTGCAGGATCGAGGGATCGACGATGGTGGTCACGAAGTCGTTCTTGCCTTCCACTGGAACCGTAAACCGGCCCGAAATCGTATCGCGCCCCACGGTGACCGATTCGATCTTGCCGTCCTCGAGATAGGTCTGGAACTGGCTGAAGTTGATCGGTGCGACGGATCGCCAGCCCGCGATCGCGTTTTGGAGGAATAGAACGGCCACAAAAGCCACCACCCAATACCAGATGTTGTATTCGGTCTTCTTTTCCATTTCTCACCTGTTAGGTTCCAACCCGCGAACAGCTTATTGCGTTGTCGGCGCACCGCCAGACCAAAGTCGCGCCCCACCTCGTTTTTCGGGGGCGGGATCATTCCAGGGGTCGAAACCGTCCGGCCCTTCGGCTATCTACGGACGACTGACCCCGATGAAAGGCCCGGCCGAGATGACGTTCAATCCCCGCCACCGGTTCATCAACCTTGCCCAGTCTGTCCTGCTGCTGGCGGGAATGGGCGCCATCGGCTGGGTCGCCCTCAATGCCATCGTCGGCCCCGATCTGGCGCTGGCCATCGTTCTGGGCTCGCTGGGTGGGCTCCTGCTGGCGCCGGGGATGTCGAAACAGATCCTGATCCGCGCCTATCGCGCCCGCCGCCTGACCGGGCGCGACTTTCCCGAGGGGCTGGCGATCCTGGGCGAGCTGGCGCGCCGGGCGGGGCTGCCGCGGGTGCCGGAACTTTACTACATCCCCAGCGGATTGCCGAACGCCTTCGCCATGGGCAAGCCGGAGGACAGTGTGGTCTGCATCAGCGACGGGCTCTTGCGGCTGCTCGATCGCCGCGAGCTGGCCGGCGTGCTGGCCCATGAGGTCGCCCATGTCGCCCATCGCGACCTGTGGATCATGGGGCTGGCCGATGCGTTGTCACGGGCGGTGTCGCTGGCATCCTGGTTCGGCCAGGTTATCCTGCTTGTGAACCTGCCGCTGATCCTCATGGGTGCGGCCTATGTGCCCTGGGAGGTGCCGCTTCTCCTGATCTTCTCGCCCACAATCATGGCGCTGCTGCAGCTTGCCCTATCGCGGACGCGGGAATATGAGGCCGATCTGGGCGGTGCGCGGCTGAGCGGCGACCCGGAGGGGCTGGCCTCGGCGCTTCTCAAGCTCGAACGCAGCGCGGGGCGGTTGTGGGAAGAGATGTTCCTGCCAGGCCGCCGCATCCCGGTGCCCTCGCTTTTGCGCACCCATCCGCCGACCGAGGAGCGGGTGCAGCGGCTGCGCGCGCTGGCGGGGCCGCTTCGGCCGACGCATCCCGAGGCGCCGTTGCGCCTGCCGCAGGTCGGCCGGATCGCGCCGCCGCGCTTCGGGCCCTGGGGTGTCTGGCGCTGAGCGAAAATTTCGTCGTGCCTCTCTTGAAACGAGCGTGACACATTCCTTGATTACAATCGAGACGCCCAATTGGGGTTTCAAGGACACGCAGAAAGGTTCGGCTGCAAGAGCGGACCACCGATGGCTCGCCAGTTCGGGAGTTTATCGGAAACGCGACGACACTCGAACGCCGATCGTCCGGCGGACCTTTCAACCTGTCCGGCTCCTCGGGCACCCTGGCTGACACGAGACCTTTCGTGTCATGGATTGGCAATGAAGGAGGCGAGACATGCTTTATCCCACATACATGCGCCGAAGCGACCCGTTCGCGCTGATGCGCTCCTTGCTGCGCGATGCAGACCGCTTCACGCCGTCGTTCGCGGCCCGGCCCGCCTTTCCGGCGGTGAACGTCTGGCAGAGCGACGAGGCCGTGGCGATCACCGCCGAACTGCCCGGCGTCGATCCGGCCGATATCGACATCCATGTGAAAGACGACGTGCTGACGATTTCGGGCGAGCGCAAGGCACCGGAATTGCCCGAGAACGCCCGCTGGCACCGCAACGAACGCGGCTATGGCAAGTTCAGCCGTGCCGTCCGTCTGCCCTTCGCCGTCTCCGATGACAAGGTCGAGGCGCGGATGACGGATGGCGTTCTGCGCATCGTCGTCGGCCGTCCGGAAGAGGACAAGCCGAAAAAGATCGCGATCAAGGCCGCCTGAGAGGAGGAGTTCGACATGACCACCGAAGTCACTAAAACTGCCGAGAAGACCCCGGCCGAGACGCCCGAGACCACCACCGGCGGGCGCGTCTATCAGCCGCTGGCCGATATCGTCGAAACCGACGAGGGCGTGACCTTGATGCTCGAAATGCCGGGTGTTGCCCCCGATGACGTGGATGTCACGCTGGAAAAGCGCGTGCTGACGATCCGCGGCAAGGTGCGGCCCACCAGCACCGAAAAGCTGCAACTGGCCTATGCCGAATATGGCGAGGGCGATTACGAGCGATCCTTCACCCTGTCGGAGGATTTCGACCCCGAAAGGATCGAGGCATCGGTCTCGCACGGCGTGCTGACGCTCTCGCTGCCGCGCGCGGCCGAAACTAAGCCGAAGAAGATCGCCGTCAAAGCGTCCTGAACAGAAGGAGGAATGGATATGCAGATCAAGGACCTGATCCCCTGGGCGCACAAAGATCACGCGCCCGAACCGAAAGCTGGTGACCAGAATCCCATCGCTACGCTTCAGCGAGATATGAACCGCCTGTTCGAAGGCTTCTGGAACCGCGTCGGCGATCTCGACTGGCCCTGGGGCAGCGGAGAGGCCCGCTCGGACGTGGTCGAGACCGACAACGCGGTCGAGGTGTCGATCGAGCTCCCCGGCATGGAGATGAAGGACATTGAGGTGTCCGTCAGCGACGACATGCTGACCGTCAAGGGCGAGAAGAAGATCGAGCGGCAGGACGAGAAGAAGGGCTACTACCTCTCCGAGCGCAGCTATGGCGCGATCTACCGCACGATTCCGCTGCCGCCCGGCGTCGATGGCGAGAAGGCCGAGGCGAGTTTCAAGGACGGCGTGCTGACGATCCGTCTGCCGCAGACACCCGAAGCCCAGGCCAAGGTCAAGCGCATCGAGGTCAAGGGCGCCTGAGGGCGTGTCACGGCGCCGCCGCGGGATAACCCGGCGGCGCCTTTTCCCCGAAAAAGAGATGACATGCTGGCAAGACTCGCCCTAATATTTATTTATCCGATCGGCATCCTTTCAGGCCCGACGGCCGCTCAGGTTGTGAGCGCCGAAGCGGATCCGCGCGGCATTCCGACCATCGCGCCGCTCATCGACGCGGTCGATGATGCGGTGGTCAACATCGCGGTGGTTTCGGAACGACACGCGTAAATGACGCCGCTGTTTTGCGATCCGGCCACCGACAACGCCGTGCTCAGGAGCGAGGCCGATAACCTCACCGAGGTAGCGCTCGGAAATTCCGAGGATCTTCTGGTGGACGATTTCGTGGTGGCCATCGGCAATCCCTTCGGCTTCGCCCAGACGGTGACCAGCGGTATCGTCTCGGCGCTTGGGCACTCGGGTATCAACCCCGAGGGCTACGAGGATTTCATCCAGACCGACGCGTCGATCAATCCAAGCAACTCGCGCGGCGCGCTCATCAAGCTGGATGGCAAGCTCGTCGGCATTAATACCGCGATCATCGCGCCCAATGGCGGCGGCAATGTCGGCATTGGCTTCGGCGTGCCGATCAACATGGCGCTCGCGGTCAAGGACCAACTGCTCGAGTTCGGCGAGTTGCAGCGCGGGCGGCTCCGCGTGCTGATCCGGGATCTGACGCCGGATCTGGCGCAGGCGCTTGGCGGGGAGGCCGCGACAGGGGGCGCCGTGAGCTCTGTCGAGGCGGGCACGCCGGCCGATGACGCAGGGCTCAGGACTGGCGACGTTATCGTGGCCGTGAACGGTGAGATGGTAGAGGGCTCGCCCGACCTGCGCCATAAGATTGGCCTGCGCCGTCCGGGCAACAGGGTCGAGATCGGTTATATCCACGACGGCGAGCGTCTGACCGCGCAGGTCGCGCTGACCCGCGGGGCAGCACAGGGTCCGGCCGCGCGAAGCCGCGGCGACGACGATGCGCTCGCCGGGGTGCGGCTGGGGTCGCATCCCGTCTGGGGCGAGACGCAGGACGTCGTGGTTGCCGAGGTTCTGCCCGGCAGCCACGCGGCGCGGGCCGGGCTCGAGCCGGGGGACGTGATCACCGCCGTTAACCGCCAGTTGGTAGAGACGACGCGCGACATTGACCGCGCGCTTGAGCAGGCGGCAACGACCGCCATCCGGCCCCGGCCTGGCCCGATCGCAGGGTCGGGGCCGGTGAATCGATGGAGCAGCAGATGAAACAGACCGAAACGCGGCCGAAAGTCCGGGAAGACTGGAGCGCAATGACGCTCTACGAACGGTTCGAGCAGGCGGCGATCGTCGTGCTCACGGGCATTATCATGATCATCATCGTCTCGGCGCTGTGGCAACTCATTCGCGAGGTCGGCCTTCGCCTGCTCCTCGGCGGGCTCGATCCGCTGGACTACAGGACGTTCCAAGCGGTTTTCGGGATGATCTTCACCGTGGTGATCGCGCTCGAGTTCAAGCGGTCGCTGCTGGTCGCCGTCGAGCGCCGTTTCGGGGTGGTACAGGCCCGCAGCATCATCCTAATTGCGCTTCTTGCCATCGTGCGCAAGTTCATCATTCTTGACCTCTCTGAGACGGAGGCGTCCAAGATCGGGGCCCTTGCCGCCACCGTGCTCGCGCTCGGCTTGGTCTACTGGTTGGTTCGCGATCAGGACATGCGGGAGAGGGCGGAAGCCCAGGACCTCTGAGCCAGGGGAATACGAAGTGAAAGAAGCCATGCGATGACAGAAGATCCCTACAAGATCCTTGGCGTTGCCAAGACCGCCACCCAGGCCGAGATCAAAAAGGCCTATCGCAAGCTCGCCAAGGAGTTGCACCCGGACCTGAATCCGGACGATGCGGTCAAGCAGGAGCGGTTCAAGTCGGTCTCGCATGCCTATGACCTTTTGGGCGATCCCGAGAAGCGCCGGCGTTTTGACGCGGGCGAGATCGACGCCAGCGATCAGGAGCGGCCCGAACGGCGGTATTATCATCAGTATGCCGGGCAGAACGCCGGCCGCCGCTATGATCCCGGCGGGGGCGGCTTCCACTTCGAGACGGGCGGCATGTCGGACGAGGATCTTTCCGACATCTTCTCGCACATCTTCGGTGCGCGCGGTGGCCGGGCGAGCCCGGGTGGCTTCGGGCAGGAATTTCACGCCCGCGGCCAGGATCTGCGCTATCACCTCGAGGTGGAGTTCCTCGGTAACCGCCCGATTGAGACCGCAGGTTACTTCTGAAGCATAGGGGCGACCAAGATGATCGCCATGCCGGTCAGGCAAAAGATTGCGCCGATGATATCCCATCGGGTCGGAATCTGCCCCTCTACGGCCCAAAGCCATGCGATAGATGCTGTGATGTATATGCCGCCGTAGGCCGCATATGCACGACCGGCAAACTCGACCTCAACACGCGTCAGCAAGTATGCGAACAGGGCGAGGGAGATCGCGCCCGGGATAAGCCAGAGGGCTGAGCGGTCAAGACGCAGCCAGGCCCAGAACGCGAAGCAGCCCGCGATCTCGGCGAGAGCAGCCAGCGCATACATGCCGATGGACGCGAAGACGCTCATCATGGGCGGGCTGCGCTCCACTGCCACGGCAGCAGTTCATCAAGCCGGTTGATCTTGTGATCATGGATACGGTCGAGGATGTCGGCGAGCCAAGCCTGTGGATCGAGCCCGTTCATCTTGGCGGTTTCGATGAGGGTCATCGCCCTGGCCAGCGTCTCGCCACCGCTATCGGAGCCGGCGAAGAGCCAGTTTTTCCGTCCGATGCCGATCGGGCGCATGGCGCGCTCGGCGGGGTTGTTGTCGATGCCAACGCGGCCGTCTTCGAGGAAGAGCTCGAAGGAGGACCAGCGGCTGAGACCGTATCGGAAGGCTTTGGCGAGATCGCTCTTGCCCGGAATGCGCAGCAGCTGGGCCTCGGCCCAGACCTTGAAGGCATCGACCATGGGGCGGGAGTGCGTCTGGCGCGCGGCCTGTCGCAGTTCGGCGGATTGACCGGCGACCTCGCGCTCGACATCATAAAGCTTGCCGATCCGGTCGAGGGCTTCCCGCGCAATCTCGGATTTCGTGCTGTCCCAGACATCATGGAAGTCGCGCCGAAGATGCGCCCAGCAGGCGGCCTCGCGGAACTGGCTGCTGCCGTCAGCGCGTGGTTCGTAAAGCAAATTGAAGCCAGCATAGGCGTCCGCTTGGAGGATACCGCCGCTGTCTTGCAGATGTCGCTGAGGATGTTCCCCCTTACGATCCGGGGAGAAGCGGTAGACGGCACCCGGCGGCGCGGCACCGTCCCAAGGACGTTGATCAGAGACATAGGCCCAGACCCGCCCTTGCTTGACCCCTTTGCCGAGGCCGCGGTCCCGGCGTGACCGGTCCAGGACGCGGATCGGGGTGTCGTCCGCGTGCAGCACCGGCGCGGCCATCACCTCGGTCTCGATCCGTTCAATGATAGGGGCGAGCACCTTCATGGCGCGTCCGCACCAGTCCAGCAGCGTGCTGTCAGGGATGTCGACCCCCATACGGGCGTAGATCTCGTTCTGGCGATAGAGCGGAAGGTGATCATCGAACTTGGACACGAGGATCTGGGCCAGAAGCCCAGGACCAGCCATGCTGCCGGGGATAGGGCGACTTGGGGCGGCAGGCTGCACCATCTTCTCGCATCGGCGACAGGACTTCTTCACCCGCGCGATCTGGATCACCTTCATCTGCGCCGCGACCATGTCGAGCAACTCGCTGACATCCTCACCCACCACGCGAAGGTCGCCACCACAGTCGGGACAACAGGAGCCGGGATCGAGTTCGCGCCGTTCGCGAGGTGTCGTGTCCGAGACGCGCGGGCGTCGACGAGGCTTGATCTCAGCGACAGCGGCATCGATCGCCGCAGGCACCTCCTCCTCGACTGACCCATCACGCTTCTCGGCAACTGCGACCAGCAGGTCTTCGAGCGCCAGTTCAAGCTGCGCGATCTCACGCTCAATCTTTTCCGAGGACTTTCCGAAGGCCTGTTTCTGGAGCTTGGCGATCCGCAAGCGCAGAGCCTGAACCAACTGCTCGTGGGCCTGAAGCGTGGCCGACATGCGTGCATTCTCCGCCTGAAGTGCGGCGATCATCGCCTTCAGGACCGCAGGATCATCAGAGAGAATGTGGGCATCATCGGACATGCCGACTGATACCATGGACAGGTCGAGATGGCCAATAAAACAAGTAGAGTCAGGCAGATAATCTACCCGACCCGCGCGGGTGGCGCGCCCCAGTCCGGGCGCCTCCAATCGATCCCTTCCCAGAGCATCGCCAGCTGGGCGGAGGTCAGCCGCGCGACCCCGGCCTTGGTGTTCGGCCAGGGAAACCGTCCGCGCTCGAGGACCTTGTAATAGAGGCAGAAGCCTTGGCCATCCCAGTAGAGCAGCTTCAGCCGATCCCCCTTTCGACCGCGGAACGCGAAGACGGCGCCGCTGGTGGGTTTCTGGCGCAGCACATCCTGAGCCAGGGCTGAGAGCCCGGCAATTCCTTTCCGCATGTCGGTCGCGCCGCACGCCAGGTAGACCCGAACCCCGGTGCCTGGGCCGATCATGCCGCTTCCACCGCGCGGATCAGCCCGGTCAGCGCCTCCCCATCCATGCTGCTGTCGAAACGGAGGCAGCGACCGTTCCCCAAACGCAGCTCGACAAGAACCGGGCGAGCGGGCGGGGAGTGGGCCGGTTCGGACTGGGCACCAAAATCAAGAGGCAGGAAGACTGCTCCCCGATCCGGCGACCAAAGGCCCTTCTTCTTCAGGTCCCGGCGCCAGCCGTAGATTTGCGAGCGTGTGAGCTCATGTCGCTG
>NZ_DFRG01000218.1:0-4724 GCF_002378135.1 Thioclava sp. UBA3469 | reverse complement strand
GCACTTCTTGTGCGGACGCTCGATGATGACACGGCTGATGCCGGCCTGCTTGGCTTCCTCGTGGATGAACTCGCGGATCTTGATGTCCTCGAGCAGCAGGTCGCCATAGTCTTTGCTGTCGGCGTACCAGCGGCTGTCCCAGGTGCGGTTGACCTGGAGGCGCATGCCGATCGGATTAACCTTCTGACCCATTACGCTTGCTCCTCAACCTGACGCACCTTGATGGTGATTTCCGAGAACGGCTTCATGATCTTGCCGAAGCGACCACGTGCCCGCGGCCGGCCACGCTTCATCACCAGGTTCTTGCCAACCCAGGCTTCCGCCACGACGAGCTCGTCCACGTCCAGGCCGTGGTTGTTCTCAGCGTTGGCGATTGCCGACTGAAGGCACTTCTTCACGTCGAGCGCGATGCGCTTCTTCGAGAAGGTCAGGTCCGAAAGGGCCTTGTCGACCTTCTTGCCACGGATCATCGCGGCGACGAGGTTCAGTTTCTGCGGCGAGGTGCGAAGCATGCGGGTCTTCGCCATCGCTTCGTTCTCCGCCACGCGGCGCGGATTCTTTTCCTTACCCATGACGATTACTTCCTCTTGGCTTTTTTGTCGGCCGCATGCCCGTAATAGGTGCGGGTCGGCGAATATTCACCGAACTTCTGACCGATCATTTCCTCGGTGACGTTCACCGGGATGTGCTTGTGGCCGTTGTAGACCCCAAAGGTCAGACCAACGAATTGCGGCAGGATGGTGGAGCGACGCGACCAGATCTTGATGACGTCGCCTTTGCCCGACTCGCGAGCCTTCTCTGCTTTTTTCAGCAGGTAGGCATCAACGAAGGGGCCTTTCCAAACAGAACGAGACATATGTTAGCGACCCTTCTTCTTCGCGTGACGCGAACGCAGGATATACTGGTCCGTCTTCTTGTTGACGCGCGTGCGCTTGCCCTTGGTGGGCTTGCCCCACGGCGTAACCGGATGACGGCCACCCGAGGTACGACCTTCACCACCACCGTGCGGGTGGTCGATCGGGTTCATCGCGACACCGCGGACGGTCGGACGGACGCCCATGTGGCGCTTACGACCGGCTTTACCGAGGTTCTGGTTCGAGTGGTCGGCGTTCGACACGGCACCGATGGTCGCCATGCATTCCTGACGCACGAGGCGCAGTTCGCCCGACGAAAGACGCAGCTGAGCGTAGCCACCGTCACGGCCGACGAATTGGGCGTAGGTGCCCGCGGCGCGTGCGATCTGGCCACCCTTGCCGGGCTTCAGTTCGACGTTGTGGACGATGGTACCGATCGGCATGCCCGAGAACGGCATTGCGTTGCCCGGCTTGACGTCGTGACGCGAGCCCGAAACGACCTTGTCACCGACAGCGAGACGCTGGGGTGCGAGGATGTAGGCCTGCTCACCATCTTCATAGTTGATCAGTGCGATGAAGGCGGTCCGGTTCGGATCGTATTCGATCCGCTCGACGGTGCCTTGAACATCGAACTTGCGACGCTTGAAATCGACGATGCGATAGAGACGCTTCGCGCCACCACCCTTGTGCCACATCGTGATCCGCCCGGTGTTGTTCCGGCCACCCGACTTGGTCAAACCCTGCGTGAGGGCTTTGACCGGACGGCCTTTCCAAAGCTCCGAACGGTCGATCAGAACCAGCCCACGCTGGCCCGGCGTCGTCGGCTTATACGACTTGAGTGCCATGCTTTCTGTCTTCCGTTGGTTTGCGGCGAGTTGCCCCGCCTGTCTGTGTGTATAGGGCCCCGAAGGTCCCCGAATTCAAAAATCACGGGCCCCGGAACGAATCCGAGGCCGCGAGACTGGCGCGATGTAGCAGGGATGTGGGGGTGAGTCTATAGGCTTGGCCTGTTTTTGCGCGCGATGGTTCAAGCAACTGGCGCTTCGTCGCCCGGGCGGGCAAAATGGCTCTCGAGGCAGAAGACATAACAGGAGCAACCAATGCGTCCAACCCGAGCAATCCTCCTCGCAGCCCCGCTCTGCGCGGCAGCCACCCTCGCCACCCCCACCCTCGCCGACGCATGGCGCGGCACCTATGAGGTCGCCGGGGTAAAAGGCGAGGACATGCTGAAACTGCGCGCAGGCCCCGGCACCGGCTACAAGGTGATCCTGGGCCTTCCCAACGGCGCGATCGTCCATGTGCGCAGCTGCGAGCGCAGCGGCAATACCCGCTGGTGCAACGTCTCGCTCGACGTCGCCCGCAACCTGCGCGGCTATGTCTCGGAAAGCTACCTGCGGGAGAAGTGACACGCAGCGCCTGGGCGCGCCATGAGAGGTAAGCGCCCCCTCCCCCGACACCGCAAACGAAAAGGCCCCCGCATCAGCGAGGGCCTTCTCAATTTCTCTGTCCTACCGGATTACAGACCGGTGGTGACGTCGATCGTGTTGCCTTCTTCCAGCGTCACGTAGGCTTTCTTGAAGTCCGAGCGACGACCGGGGGTGCCCCGGAAGCGCTTGGTCTTGCCTTTGGTGATGGTGGTGTTGACCGCCTTCACCTTGACGCCGAAGAGAGTCTCAACAGCTTCTTTGATCTGCGGCTTCGAAGCGTCTTTCGCGACTTCGAAAACAACAGCGCCGTTCTCCGAGGCCATGGTGGCCTTCTCGGTGATGATCGGCTTGACGATCACGTCGTAATGTTCGGGTTTCGCGCTCATTTCAGACGAGCCTCCAGAGCTTCGACACCCGCCTTCGTGAGCACGAGCGTGTCACGCTTGAGGATGTCATACACGTTGGCGCCCATCGAAGGCAGCACATCGATGCCGTCGATGTTGCGCGCGGCTTGGGCGAAGTTCTCGTTCACCTCGGCCCCGTCGATCACCAGCACCTTCTTCCAGCCCAGCTCCTTGGCGGCTTTCGCCAGCAGCTTGGTCTTGGCTTCGGCGAGCTGCGCGTCCTCCAGGACGATCAGTTTGCCAGCGGCGGCTTTCGACGACAGCGCGTGCTTCAGACCCAGAGCCCGGAACTTCTTGGGCAGGTCGTGAGCGTGGCTGCGCGGGGTCGGGCCCTTGTAGACACCACCCTTGCGGAAGATCGGCGCCTTGCGGGAGCCGTGACGTGCGCCACCGGTGCCCTTCTGACGATAGATCTTCTTGGTCGAGTAGCTGACCTCCGAGCGGGTGAGAACCGAGTGGGTGCCCTGCTGAGCCTTCGCGCGCTGCCAGCGCACGACGCGATGCAGGATGTCCGCACGCGGCTCGAGCCCGAAGATCTCGTCGGCGAGGTCGATCGAACCGGCCTTGCCGGCGTCGAGCTTGATCACATCGAGTTTCATTACTTGTCTCCTTCGGGCGCGTCGCCGCCGTCTTCGCCTTTTTCGGCTTCGATCGACTCTTCAGCTTCCTTCAGCGCAGCAGCTTCCTGAGCGGCCTGCTCCTCGGCGAGACGCTTGGCTTCGGCTTCAGCCTCGGCAGCAGCGGCGGCAGCGGCTTCTTCAGCAGCTTTCGCAGCGGCTTCGGCAGCCGACTTCAGCGCGGCGGGGTAGATGATGTTCTCGGAAAGCGGCTTCTTGACCGCATCCTTGACCGTCACCCAGCCACCTTTGGCGCCCGGCACCGAACCCTTGACCATGATCAGGCCACGGTCGGCATCGGTCTTGACGACCTGAAGGTTCTGGGTCGTGACGCGCACGGCACCGAGGTGACCGGCCATCTTCTTGCCCTTGAACACTTTGCCCGGGTCCTGACACTGACCGGTCGAACCGTGCGAGCGGTGCGAGATCGACACGCCGTGCGTGGCGCGCAGACCGCCGAAGTTGTGACGCTTCATAGCACCGGCGAAACCCTTACCGATCGAGGTGCCCGCGATATCCACGAACTGACCTTCGAAATAGTGGTTCGCGGTGATTTCCTCGCCCACTTCGATCAGGTTTTCTTCAGCGACGCGGAATTCCGCGACTTTGCGCTTCGGGGCGACGTTGGCTTTCGCGAAGTGACCACGCAGAGCGGCGGTCGTACGCTTGGCCTTGGCTTCACCAGCGCCGAGCTGAACGGCCGTGTAGCCGTCGAGTTCGGAAGTGCGCTGAGCCACCACCTGAAGCTTGTCGAGTTGGAGAACGGTCACAGGAACCTGCTTGCCGTCCTCAAGGAAGAGCCGGGTCATGCCCAGCTTCTTGGCGATAACACCAGTCCGCAGCATAATGCCCTCCTTACACCTTGATCTCGACGTCGACGCCCGCTGCGAGGTCGAGCTTCATCAGCGCGTCCACGGTCTGGGGGGTCGGATCGACGATGTCGAGAAGACGCTTGTGCGTCCGGATTTCCCACTGGTCACGCGACTTCTTGTCGATGTGCGGACCACGCAGAACCGTGAATTTCTCGATCTTGTTCGGGAGCGGGATGGGCCCGCGAACCTGAGCACCCGTGCGCTTCGCGGTGTTCACGATTTCCTGGGTGCTGGCGTCCAGCACGCGGTAATCGAACGCCTTGAGCCGGATGCGGATATTTTGGCCGGTCATATGTCATGCCTCTTCGCATGGCGTGAAGGTTGAGAGGCAGACGGCACCGAATGTAGCGCCTGCATCGAACCTGAAAATCTTGGCAGATCAGGCGCGTCCTCTATGGCGTCACCCTGAGTCTGTCAAGAGCGAATGGCGCGCCTTTCGGCGCACCATTCAAATTCTTTCCAACTGTCGTTTTCGGGGCCCCGGAGAGGGCCCCGAAACCATCGATCACGCGATGATTTTGGAGACGACGCCGGCGCCGACGGTGCGGCC
>NZ_DFRG01000022.1:0-8607 GCF_002378135.1 Thioclava sp. UBA3469 | reverse complement strand
GGCTGCGCGACGGGCGCGCCCGGCTCTGGGTGCGCGACGCAGGCCCCGGCCCCACGCCCGAGTTGCGCGCGCGTCTGGGCGAGCGTTTCGCGCCGGGGCATTCGGACACGCGTCGGCGCGGTGCGTCGAGCGGGCTGGGTCTCGCCATCGCGCAATCGGTAGCGGAAACCTATGGCGGCACGCTCGAGATGGAGAGCGATGCAGCAGGCTTCACCATCGCGATCACCCTGCCTCAGGCGGAGGAAACCACATGATCCGCGCGCTCCTGTCCCTCACGCTCTGGCTATGCCTGAGTTCCACCGTCGCGGCGGCCGAGCCCGAAGCCATCCGCACCTTCGGCCCCGATCAGCCCGCGCGCAAGATCACCCTGCGCACCACGACCGACGTCAACATCCTCGCCCCCGCGATCGAGGCGTTTCTCGACACCCAGCCCGGCCTCGCGATCCGGTTCGAGCAATGGGGCTCGAACGACCTCTACGATATTTCCGAAGCCGATTGCGCGTCCGGCAAACCCGGCGCCGATCTGGTCATCAGTTCGGGCGTGCAGCATTTGGTGAAGCTGGTGAACGACAATTGCGCCGCCACATGGGTCTCGCCCGAGACCACGGCGCTGCCGAAGGACCTGCGCTGGCGCGATCAGGTCTGGGGCATTTCGCGCGAGCCTGCGGTGATGATCTACAACCGCGCGCTGGTCCCGCCCGAGGACGTGCCGCGCACGCGCTTCGATCTGGTGGACCTGCTGCGGCCCGCGCAATCGCCCTACACCGGCAAGGTCGCGACCTATGATATCGCGGATTCCGGACTGGGGTTCCTCTTCGCTTTCCTCGACAGTCAGGAGGCCAGCACCTTCGGCGCGCTGATGGAGGCCTTCGCGCGCTCCGGCGCGGTCGCCACCTGCTGCTCGGCCGAGATCATCGATGGCGTCGCGGGCGGGCGCTACCTGATCGCCTATAATATCCTCGGCTCCTATGCGGCGCAGGCCGCGCGCGACAATCCCGATCTGGGGATCATCGCGCCCGCCGATTACACGCTGGTTCTGTCGCGCGCATCCTATCTGCCGGGGCGCGAGCCCAACCCGACCGCCGCGAAGCTGCTGGATTTCCTGCTCTCGCCAGCGGGTCAGAGGGCGCTGGCGAAGACCAAGCTGATCGACCCGATCACGCGCGACGGTGGCGGCAGCGACAGCGACGAGACGCTGGCCCTGCAACGCCTCATCGCGCTTGGCCCGGCGCTATTGGTTGCGACTGATACGATGAAAACCGCGCGATTCCTCGAACGCTGGCGGGATATTTTCGCGCAATAGCACGCTTCTCAGCTGGCCAGCGCGCCGAATTTGCCACCGCAGAACAGAAGCGGCCGGGCCTCCAGATCGCGGTCGATCTCGACGACCTTGCCGATGAAGAGCGTGTGATCGCCCGCCTCCACCTCCTGCGCGACCTCGGTCACGAAGACGCAGGCAGCCCCCGGCACGACGGGCATCCCGGCGCGCTCAATGAAGGGGTCATTATGCGCCGGATCGTGGCGGCCCGCGAAATGCATCGCCAGCCCTTCCATCTCGTGATTGAGCACCGAGACCGCGTAGCGCCCCGAGGCGCGCACTTTCTCGCGCAGCTTGCAATTGTGATCGAGCGAGATTGTGATCAGCGGCGGGTCGAGCGAGACCGACATGAAGGCATTCGCCGTCATCCCGTGATCGCCATCCTCGGTGCGCGTCGAAATCACCGTCACACCGGTTGCGAAACTGCCGCAAGCGTCGCGCAAATCGCGCGGATCAATTCCGGACATCGAATTCCTCCCCAAATCTCATATCCTGTGTCAGAAGCGCGCCCGACATCAGCGCGGCCGCATCGGTCGAGCCCTGAAGGGCCACGGCCTCGCGCGACCGGCCTTCGGCGCGCAGGCCCCGGATGCGCGTGGACGAGATCACCTCGCCGCCTTCGCACAGCACCGCGGGCGCCAGCGTCACGTTGAAGCGCTCGGCCAATGTGGTCACGCAGCCCGCCTGTTTCGCGCCGAAGCGGAAATCCGCGCCGACATGGATGCGGGCCGGGTTGATCCGCGCCAGATCGTCCAGAAACGCCTGCGGGCTGCGCGCCGCGTAGCTTTTGCAAAACGACGCCAGCACGATGTAATCCGGCCCGAGCCGCGCAATCCGGGCGAGTTTCTCCGAGACGGGCGATAGTTGCTTGGCGCGTCCGAAGAACACTTTCGGCGGCGGATCGAAGGTCCAGACGACCGACGGAACACCCGCCGCCCGCGCCTCGGCCACGGCGCGCGTGATCAGCGCCTGATGGCCGCGATGGACGCCGTCGAACGCGCCGATGGTCAGGACGCTCGCGGGCAGCGCGATCTGATCGTCGCGCAGCACCTGCGTCTTCATACCTGTGAAATCCAAACTCATGGGGCTCCTCCTTCCCCGGGGTCGTGGGCTGCGCGAGGATCCCGCGCAGCCCCTTCAGTCTCAGGCCTGGAACCCGCCCTTGAGGCGGTTCACGTCCCAAGGGTTCACGAGATCCTTCGACACCCAGCCGTCGAGGTCGTATTCGCTCATGAAATTGTCGACGAGACCGCGCATCATATCCAGCTCGCCCGTGGCCTGAGCGGTGAACATGGTCTCCATGCGGATCGCTTCGTAATTGCCCGCATAGTTGCTTTCATACAGCTCGTGACGGCCGCCGAATTCCGAGCCGATCGCGTCCCAAAGAAGCTTCAGCAGCTTCACCCGGTCGACCGCGACCATCCCGTTCGAGCCGCGCACGAAGCGGTCGAGATAGGGGCGCACGTCTTCCGATTGGAAATCGAGCGTCGAGGACGGCAGGTAGATCAGGCCCGAAGCGACGTGGCGCTCGATCAGTTCCTTGATCCGGGAATAGGCCATCGGCGCGAAGACGCGATACGCCATCGCCGAGGACGATTTCGGCGCGAGATAGCCATCGGTGCCGACCCAGTCGTCGGGGTTCATGACCATCGCGTCGCTGAGGCCCCAGAACAGGTTACGCCAGCCGATCACCTCGCCCACCGCCGTTTGCGGGCCGCGGAAGCCGCCTGCCCCGGTCGCATCGAGCGCCTTCGAGAACAGACCCGCGATGAAGTCGAGCTTCACCGCCAGACGGGTGCAGCCATGCAGCGTGAAGCGCGGCGCGAAGCCGGACGCCGGGAAGAAGCCGTTCACCTTCTCGATATCGCCATAGAGGAACAGGTTCTCCCACGGCACGAGCACCTTGTCGAAAACGAGGATCGCGTCGTTCTCATCGAGGCGCGAGGAGAGCGGATAGTCGAAAGGCGTGCCCATGACGGCGGCGTTCAACTCGTAGGACGCGCGCGAGATCAGCTTCACGCCGGGGCTGTCCATCGGCGCGGTAAAGGTCAGCGCGAACTTCTTGTCTTTGATCGGGACGCCGTAATAGCCGATGAAGTTGTAATGCGTCAGCGCCGAGCCGGTCGCGACGACCTTGGCGCCCGAGACCACGATGCCCGCATCGGTTTCCTTCTCGACCTGCATGAACACGTCGCCGGTCTCCTCAGCCGGCAGGTGACGGTCGATCGGCGGGTTGATGATCGCGTGGTTCCAGTAGTCGAGACGCTCCTGCGACTTGGCATACCAGTTCTTCGCGTTCTGCTCGTATTCTCCGTAATAGCCGGAATTCGCGCCCAGCGTGCCAAGGAAGGCCGCCTTGTAATCCGGGGCGCGACCCATCCAGCCGTTTGCCACGCGCTGCGTCTCGGCGATGGCGTCGCGGCCTGCGATCAGGTCTTCTTTCGTCTTCGCGCCCTTGAAGAACGGGTGCGTCCAGCCGCCCGAGCCAGTATCGGTGGGCCGCCCGATCGTGTCCTTCTCGGCATGCAGCTTGTCATACCAGCGCGCCACCATGCGCGACGAGTTGCGAAACGCCGGGTGCTTGGTGACATCCTTGACGCGCTCGCCATGGACATAGACTTCGCGGGCGTCCTGCAGACTGCTCAGATATTCGTCACCGGTATAGGGGGTCGTGACGCCGCTTTGGGCGTCTTTCACTTGGTCTTTCATGGTTCCTCCTCCATCAGGTCGGATGAACGAAAGACATGTCCGACCTGTCCCCTTCACGGTGCCGGAGCCGGGCTGATACCGAAAGGTATCGACAAATACCGCGACTTTTTCCGGCAATACCGGAATTCTGAGACCCGAAATCACCGCGGGAGGGTCCAGATGAAGACATTACGCAAGGTCGGGGAGCTTTTGCGCCAGTTCACCGCCGCTCAGCCGGAGCATTCGGTCACGGACCTTTCACGTGCGATCGGCAATTCCGTGAGCGGCACGCATGACCTCGTGAACGGTCTGGCGCGAATCGGATTGCTGCGAAAGGTCGAGCGCGGGCGCTACCGGCTGGGTCCGCTGGTCGCGACGCTGAACCGCGCGTTGGAGGATAGTTCCGCGCTGACGGAGGCCGCGCGGCCCGTGCTGGCGGCGCTCTGGCGCGACTATGGCGAGACGCTGCACCTGACCTTGCACGATCACGGGCGGCTTCTGGTGCTCGACGCACTGGAGGGCACGCAGGCGCTGCGGGTCTCGCGCGAGGCGCTGGGGTCGTGGATCGCGCTGCATGACAGCCCGCCGGGGATGCTCCATCTGGCGCAGTTCTCCCCGGCGCAGCTCGAGGAATATCTCGACCGGCACACCCGGCCCGGCTCGCGGCTGGAGGATCGCGCACGCTTGCGCGCGGAGCTGGACGCGCTCGCACGCGACGGGTTCAACGCGGGCGCGCCGAAGGACGAGGCGGATGTGATCTGCGTCTCGGCGCTGATCCGCGACCACATCGCCCAGCCCGTCGCGGTGCTGGTCATCTCGGTCCCCCGCTCGCGCCACGAGGTCCAGCCGCGCGCCTTCCGCAATATCGCCCTGGGCGCCGCACGGACGATTTCCGAACGCCTAGGGTATGAACTTCGCCCAAACTGAACCTTTGAGGTATTACAGGATACCGCGCACCCGTCTGGCCCAAGCCGCGTGCGCCATGCAAATCTCTCCTTATCGAATTGAAGGTGCTGCCCGGAGGAGGGCCGCCCACCGCATCCGAGGAGGAGACTTATGCGCAACGTAACCGTGGATAATGTGACCGATGTGGTCATCGACTCGCTGGGCCAGCACGCCACGCTCGAGCCGCGCCAGCGCGAGATCATGGAAAGCCTGATCAAGCATCTGCACGGGTTCTGCAAAGACGTGAACCTGACCCATGACGAATTTCTCTATGCCTGTGACTATCTGGGCCGCGCCGGTGCGCTATGCTCGGACAAGCGTCAGGAATTCATCCTGTTGGGCGACATTCTTGGCGTCGAAGTTCTGGTCGACATGCTCTCGAACCCGATCTCGGGCGACGAGACCGTCTCGACCGTGCTCGGGCCGTTCTTCCGCGAGAACGCACCGGTGATGCCGAAGGGCGCCTCGACCATTCAGAAGAACTTCGAGGGTCAGGAAACCGTCTATGTCGAGGGCTATATCCGCGACAACAAGGGCAACCCGATCCCCGGCGCGATCATCGACGTGTGGGAAGACGCGCCGAACGGTCTGTACGAGAACCACGATCCCGATCAGCCCGAATACAACCTGCGCGGCCGCTTCGAGAGCGACGAGAACGGGCATTACGCCTTCGTCGCGATCCGCCCCGTGCCCTACCCGATCCCCGGCGACGAGACCGCGGGCGAGCTGATCCGCTACATGGGCCACCACTGCATGCGTCCGGGCCACATCCACATGATGGTCACGCGCGAAGGCTACCGCCCGCTGATCTCGCAGATCTACGATGCCGATAGCGACTATCTCGACAGCGACTCGGTTTTTGCCGTGAAAGAGGACCTGATCGGCAAGTTCGAGAAGGCGCCCGACGGTTCGGACACCGATCTGGTTCTGCGCTTCGACTTCACGCTGGGCAATCAGGCTCAGGCGATGGCCGCGGAATGATCCGAGTGGCGTAAAGAGTTCCCGGCGCCGCACGCGCGGCGCCGGATTTACCATGAAGACCAATGACATATTTCGAAGGACAGAGCCGATGACTACGCCCGGCGTTGCGAAACTCGCAGATCATTTTCAGGGCGCGGACGCCCATGCGGGTCGCCAGATCGCGAAGATCGAGACTATGATCGTCGATTGCCCGACGACCCGGCGTCACAAGCTGTCCAACACGGAAATCAACTTCCAGTCCTATGTGATCGTGCGCGCCGAACTGGCCGACGGATCGGTCGGCTGGGGCGAGGCATCGACGCTGGGCGGCCCCCGCTGGGCCGAGGAAAGCGTCGAGGCGATGAAGGCCAATATCGACACGTATCTGGCCCCGGCGCTGGCGGACGCGAATGCGCTCGATTTCGAGCTGAATGCCGCCAAGATGGCCAAGGCCGCGAGCCGTAACAACGCCGCGCGCGCCGCGGTGGATGCCGCGCTCTACGATGCCGCCGGGCACTCGCTCGACCTGCCGGTCGCGGTCCTGATGGGGGGTGCGGTGCGCGACAAGATCGAGGTGATCTGGGCGCTGGCCTCGGGCGATGCCGATCAGGAGATTGAGGAAGCCAACCGCAAGTTCGACGCGCGCGAGCATCGCCGCTTCAAGATCAAGCTGGGCTTCAACACACCCGATCAGGACATGATCCGCCTACGCAAGATCGTCTCGGCGCTGGAGGGCAAAGCCACCGAGATCATCGTCGACGTCAATCAGGGCTGGACCGAAGCGGTCGCGATCCGCTACCTGCCGCAGCTGGCCGAGATGGGCGTGTCGCTGATCGAACAGCCGCTGCGTCCCGGTCTGATTGCGGCCACCGCGCGCGTGGCCGCCCGCGCAGACATCCCGATCATGGTGGACGAGGCCGCCTTCACCGGCCCCGATATCATCGCCAACGGCATCTCTGCCGCGGGCTCGGTCTATTCTCTGAAACTGGTGAAATCGGGTGGCCTGAACGAGATCAAGCGCGCCGCCGGGATCGCGCAGGCCTGCGGGATGGAGCTGTATGGCGGCTGCCTGATCGAGAGCGGCATCGGCGCCGCGGCGCATCTGGCGGTTTTCTCGACCCTGCCCCGACTCGAATGGGGCTGCGAGCATTTCGGTCCGAAAATCCTGAAAACGGACCTCACCGGCGGCGAGATCCGCTTTGCCGATTTCCACGTCCATTGCCCGACCGGGCCCGGCCTCGGGGTCACGGTGAACGAGGACGTGCTGGCCTCCGTCGCGCGGAAAGGCTGAGCCGATGCCGATCCTGCACTGGTCCCCGCGCTCGCCCTATGTCCGCAAAGCGATGGTCGCGCTGCATGAGAAAGGTCTCGCCGATAAGGTCGAGACCGTGCGCACCCATGCCGATCCGATGATCCCGCATGAGGAGCTGATGGCGATCAACCCGTTGTCGAAGATCCCGACGCTGGAGCTGGAGGACGGCCGCGTGCTGTTCGACAGCCATGTGGTCTGCGAATGGGCCGATCTGGAAAGCGCGGACGGCCCGCAGCTTTTCCCCGCCGATCCCGCCGCGCGGCTCGAGGCCGAGCGCGACGAGGCGCTGGGAACGGGTCTTCTGGACGTGGCGCTGCCGTGGCTGGTGGAGCTGAAGATGCGGCCCGAGGAACAGCGGTCCGAGCAGATGCTCGCCGTCTACCGGACCAAGATGAACCGGGTTGCGGATTGGCTCGAAGACCACGCCCCACGCCTGACCGAGCGGCCCTTCGATATCGGTCATCTGAGCATCGGCGTCGCGCTGTGCTATCTCGATTTCCGCTTCGACGGTGAGGGCTGGCGCGAGGGCCGTCCGGCGCTGGCGGAATGGCACGCACGCTTTGCCGAACGCCCGTCGGTGCAGGCCACGACCTTCCGCGACGACCCGCGCCCGACTTAACGTATCACTTCAACTTCGCGCCACAACCTACTGTTTGCGAGCGAATTTCCGCGTCACTTCTAGAAAGTGCATAACCTGCGGCGCGCGATTATCGAGCCGCGCATGCACGGTCAGCCCGGTCCCCGGATTATAGCCCTTATAGGGCCGGAAGATCACGCCGGGGCGCTGCGTGCGCGACACCGATTGCGGCACCACCGCGATCCCCACGCCCACGGACACAAGGCTGATCGCAGATTGAAAATCCTGCGCCAGATCGATCGCTTTCGGCTTGAACCCTTCCCGCGCGCAGATATCGAGCACGACATCGGCATAGCTGGGCCGGGGCTTGCGCGGATAGAGCACGAAGGTCTTATCGGCGAGGTCGGCGAAATGGATCTCGGCGCGGGTGCCGAGGTCGGAATTGTCGGGCAGCGCGAGGATCAACGGCTCGGTGCAAAGCGGCTCGCGGCGGAACTCCTCGTCGTCGAGGATCGGGCGCGCCACCGCGATGTCGATCTCGCGACTGACCAGCGCGGTGTGCAGCTCGGCATTGTTCATCGCCGAGAGCTGCAGCTCGACCTCCGGGTAGAAGGAGCGGTAGGATTTGATCAGCGTCGGCAGCACCCCATGCGAAGCCGAGCCGACAAAGGCGATCCGCAGCCGCCCGCCCGCACCGGAACCCACCATCTTCGTCTCGCGATAAGCCGCATCCAACCGTTCGAGCAATTGCCGCGCGTGATCCTGCAACACCTCGCCCGCCTGCGTCAGCCGGATCTGGCTGCGCGA
>NZ_DFRG01000033.1:0-9548 GCF_002378135.1 Thioclava sp. UBA3469 | reverse complement strand
CCCAGCCTTCGGGCGTGCCAGCCGCGAAGACGCCGAAGCTCAGCGTCACCGATTGCAGTTGTAGCGCGATGTAGGGCGTGGCGGCGGCGACCGACATCAGCGTGACGATAACGCCCAGCGTGTTCGACTTGCCGTAACGACTGGAGATCAGGTCCGCGATCGAGGTCACGCGATGGGTGCGCCCGATCCGCACCAGCTTGCGCAGCACCCACCACCAGCCGACGAAGACCAGCGTCGGACCCAGGTAGATCGTCAGGAATTCCAAACCCGACCGCGCCGCGTAACCGACCGCGCCGTAGAAGGTCCAGGCGGTGCAATAGATCGACAGCGACAGCGTGTAGATCACCGGCGAGCGCAGGAAGCGCAGGCGGCGGCGCTGCGCCCGACGTTCGGCCACGAACGCCACCGAGAAGAGCACGATCACATAGGTCAGGCAGACCGCGACGAGATTATTGAAGGGCATCTCAGCCCTCCGGCGGCGGCGCGTCCGACGCGCGGCTGGCGGTTGCGGCGGCGGTTGGGCCCTCGGCCTCGCCATTGCCTTCTGGCACGTCCTCTGCGTTGAGCACCGGGCCAAGCCCGCGGGAAATGGCGAAAGCCGCGAGGATCAGCACGATCCAGACCGCGAAAAGGTAGAGCCCGCCGCGCCCGGTGTCGGGCACAGGGGTCTGCGCAGGATGCCACAGGCCCGGCATCATGATCAGCACCAGCCCGACAATCGGCAAAAGCCGCGCCGCATCCATCAGGCGGCGGCGGCGATAGGAACGGCGGGCAAGAAAGAGCGGCTGGCCCGTCTGCGGCATCAGGCGGGCTCCCGGCGCGCTGCGCCCCCGCCGGTGATCGCTTCGAGTTGATCGAGCACATCGCCATTGGCAAATGGCTTGGCGAGGAAGGCCGTCGCACCGGCGCGGGTCGCCGCATCGCGGTCGCGCCCCTGCCCCCGTGCGCTGAGCATCAGAACGGGCAAATCGCGCAGCGCGGCATCCGCGCGCATATCGGCAAGGATTTCGAGACCGGACCGCCCCGGCAGCATCAGATCGAGGATGATTGCATCGGGCGGATCGCCGGTGATGCGCGCCATTGCCCGCGCGCCGTCTTCGAGCACCGACACCGTCCAGCCCGCACGCGTCAGGATGAACCGGATCGCTTCCGCGATATGCGGCTCATCCTCGATCAACAGCACCTGTCTTTGCGCCATAGCCATCCCCCTCACCCGACTATCGCCACCGTGTCGCGCCCTGTCAAACCCTCACGCCCTCCCCGCCGACGCATCCGCGACGATCGAGGGTTCGCGCCGCCCCGGACACTCGCCACGCGGACAGATACGGCACGACGCGCCGATCGGGCGCGCCGGCGCATCAGCGCTCTGCGCGGGCGCTGGCAGGATCAGCATGGTGGCGCGCATCAGCACCGGGCCGTCGAACCCCGTCGGGCGCGGCTCGGAGACGGCATAGGTCAGGAAGCGTTGCGACAAGCGCCCCGCCATATCGACCAGCGCCCGGATCGGCTGCATCGGCCGTGCAAGCGCCTCATAGAGCGGCCAGAGCGGACAGGCCGCGGCGAAGCGCGGCAGCAGGAAACCGGCGGCTGCACGGCGGAAGGTCAGCGTGCCCGAGCCGTCGCAGACCACCAACCCCGGTTGCCCAAGCCCCGGCGCGCCCTCTGGCAACGCCGCGAGCCGCCGCAACACCTGCGCGAGCGGCACGGCGAAGCGTGCCGCCAGCGCGCCCGGATCGGGGCCGAGCTCGGCGAGAGCCGCCAGCACCGGGTCCAGCGGCAAGGCGCGCGCATCCTCCGCCTGCCTCTGAAGATGGCCGCGCGCGAGTTCCCGGGCCGCCGAGGACGCCAATTCCGGCGCGCCCGCGATCAGCTCGGCCGGATCGGTCCCGCCTCCCTCCAGTTCCGGGAAATGCCAGCCGCGCGCCTCGAGCCACGCCTCGAGCTGTTCTTGCGGCGAGGACAGGCCGGTCTCGGCGGTTTCCATCTCGTCGAGATAGCCGACCAAAGCCTCCGCCGTTCCCGACAGGCGCAGGCTTTCCTCCTGGATCGTGTTGAGAAACCGCGCGCGCCATTCCGGCTCGATATCCTCGGTCTCGACAAGGATCGCGGCGGTGGAGCGCAGCGAGGTCACCGCCGAGAGCACCTCATGCAGCGAGGTCAGCAGGAACGGGTCCTGCGCCATCCGCTCGGCATAGGTTTCGACCACGCGCTCCAACTCGGCCAGCCGCGCCTGACGGTTCACCAGAAGCGCGGCCCATGCGGGAAAGCGACCGACGAATTCCTCGATGCGGTCGAGATCGGGCACGGCCTGGCTGGCAGTGCCCGCGCCATTGCCGCCACCTGCCTCGGCCAGTTCCAGCGACGCGACCGCTTCGCGCAACCCTGCGAACAACGCCCCTTCCGCCCCCTCGCCCAACGTGACCGGATCGACACCCATCGCGCCTGCGATCCGGTCGATCAGCGCATCGCTGACCCGGCGGCGATTATGCTCGATCAGGTTGAGATAGGCGGCCGAAATGCCGGACGCGCGCGCCAGTTCAGCCTGTTTCAAGCCAAGCGCATTGCGCCGCTCGCGGATGCGGGTGCCGGTCAGCGGGGAACGGGCCATGTAAACTCCTCCTGCACCCGTTTTTACAAACAAGTGCAGAAGAAGAAAATAGTTTTACAGCGGTTTACAGGACCTCAGCAGGATCCCGTTCCAGAGGGCGCGACCGTGGCCATGCCCGATATGCCCCCGACACCCGGCTCGCATTCCCCGATATCGCGTTCAAGCTGCGTACAGCCTGCAAACGCGACCAGCGCGACGAGCGCGGCAAGCTGTGCAGCGGTTGCGAAAAAGCGGTTTTTCATGGCTCTCTCCAATTCTCGGTATGGGACGATTTCCCCATATGTCAATCTACATTGCCGGCCTGTTCGCTCTATGATCGACGTCAATTCCCGGCCCGATTTGACAGCTCCGCCCGATGCGCCATCATCAATGCGGCAGCGCAGCATAGCGCGCGGCAATTCGCGGAGACCCGGATGGAGCCCCAGACGATCGAGACCGAACTGGCAAGTGCCATCGATACGGCGCAGAAATTCCTGCCGGACTGGGCGGTGGCGCTGATCGCCTATGTGATGGCGGCGCTGATCGCGCTGCTGCTGTTTAGGGTGTTGTTCACGGCGCTCAACCGCGCGGTGGCCGATCGCGATCTGTTCTGGCGCTCGCTGGTCGCGCGGGGGGCGCAACCGATGCGGTTGATCCTGCTGATCGCCGCACTTGGCTTTGCGAACGGGCTCGCGCCAGCCAGCGCCGCAGTCACCGGTGCAATCACCCATATTCTGCTGGTCGCGCTGATCCTGTGCCTCGCCTGGATCGCCTATACCGCGCTTTACATCTGGACGACGATCCATCTGCGGCGCTTCAAGCTCGACGCGGAAGACAACCTGCTGGCGCGCAAGCACGTCACCCAGACCCGCATCCTGATGCGTGTGGCCAAAGTGATGATCGTGATCCTCGCGGTCGCAGCCGCCCTGATGACCTTCCCCGCCGTGCGCCAATATGGCGTGTCTCTTTTAGCGGCGGGTGGGGCCGCCGGCATCGTGGTTGGTCTTGCACTGCAGCCGGTGCTCAAGAACCTCTTTGCGGGCATCCAGCTTGCCCTGACACAGCCGATCCGCATCGACGATGCACTGATCGTCGAGGGCGAATGGGGAAATGTCGAAGAAATCACATCGACTTACGTTGTCATCCGCATCTGGAATTGGCGGCGGCTCGTGGTACCCTTGAGCTATTTCATCGAACAACCTTTCCAGAACTGGACCCGCGAAAGCGCCGATCTGATCGGCACCGTCATGATCTATCTCGACCACACGGCCGACGTCGCCGCGATCCGCGCGAAGGCCGAAGAGATCACCCGCGCCGATCCGCTCTGGGACGGTAAGGTCTTCGCCTTGCAGGTGACCGATTTCCGCGAGCGGGTGATGGAGGTGCGCATCCTCGCCTCCGCGCGCAACGGTCCGCGCACCTACGATCTGCGCTGCCATATTCGCGAGGAGCTGGTGGCGTGGATTCAGGCCGAGATGCCGCATGCCCTGCCCCGCACGCGGGCCGATCTGTCGCCAGCGGAGTCTGCATTCCTCGGCACGCCCTCTGGCGAAGCTTCGTCAGCTGACGCGCCCTCCCGCTAAGGGCTCGTTGCAGGCACACTCCAACAGGCCGCCGCGGTTCGCCGCTAATCGAAGGCCCCGAAATGCGCCCCGTAATTCACGGCCCGGTTGGAGCACTTATCCATCGCATCCACGAGCCATTGGCGATCGGGCACAGGTCTGCCGATCAGATGGTGCCCGAGCGCATCTTCGCCCTTCGCGATATTGCCCGCAACATCGCCGCTGAATGTCAGCAGGCGCTTCAGCCAGAAATCCTGCGCCTGCCCGATATATCCCCCGCTTCCGCCGCCCGAGAGCGCACGGACCACGGCGAGGCAATAGGCGGCCTCGATCGGCTGGGTGGGCGTGTCGAAAAGGTAGCTCGGCGGAGCCGCGAACTGGCTTTTCCATGCGAGGTAGAACAGCCCGCCCGCGACGCTGATCACGACGACTGCGTAGAACGCGGTCAGGGCCGGGTGCGTGCGCTGCTGACGCCTGCGAGCCCGTGCGCGGGCGCGCGCACGCTGCGCGGTCATTGATCGATCGGCCATGCGAGTGCCTCCTGCCGCTCAGCAAAGCCGATTCCCCTTAAGAAACCCCGAATATGAAAAAGCCCCCCGGCGCACCGGAGGGCTTCGTGTTTCGCGAGAGTGTCTCTCTTATTCGAGGCCAGCCTTGTCGGTCACATCATGCGTCCAGGCGCCTTCCGGCTTCTTGGTGATGACCGGGTCCGAACCGCCCGACATCAGAACGTCGACCGTGCGCTCGTAATCGGCGGGGTCGAGCGTGCCGTTCGACCCTTCGGTCAGCTTGGAGACTTCTTTCATCATGCCGACTTGGTGCTCCATCGTCTGCGCACCGGTCTCGTCATTGTCGAGAATGATCTGTGCGGCCTCGTCGGGATGCTCCTCGGCGTATTTCCAGCCTTCCATCGAGGCCTTCACGAATTTCGCCATCTTGTCGACGAAGGCCGGGTCCTTGAGGTTCTCTTCGAGCACGTAAAGACCGTCCTCGAGCGTCGCGACGCCTTCGTCTTCGTATTTGAAGGTGACCAGCTGGTCGGGCTGAATGCCCGCTTCGAGCACCTGCAGATACTCGTTATAGGTCATGGTCGAGATACAGGCCGCCTGCTTTTGCAGCAGCGGATCGACGTTGAAGCCCTGCTTGAGCACGGTCACGCCATCGTCGCCGCCTTCGGTCGAGATGCCGAGATGGTTCATCCAGCTCAGGAACGGGTATTCATTGCCGAAGAACCACACGCCCAGCGTATGGCCGGGGAAGTCCTCGGGGGTCTTGATGCCGCTTTCCTTGAGGCAGGTCAGCATCATGCCCGACTTCTTGAAGGGCTGGGCGATGTTCACGAGCGGCAGCCCTTTCTCGCGGGCCGCCAGCGCCGCCGGCATCCAGTCGACGATGACATCGGCGCCACCGCCTGCGATCACCTGTTCGGGCCCGATATCGGGGCCGCCCGGCTTGATGGTCACGTCGAGGCCCGCATCCTCGTAGAAGCCTTTGTCGAGCGCGACATAATAGCCCGCGAACTGGGCCTGCGTGACCCATTTCAGCTGCAGCGTCACGTCCTCGTTGGCCCAAGCGGCCCCCGCCATGGTGAGGCTTGCGGCCACCCCTGCGATCAGTTTCTTCATCTTTCACTCCACTGTTGGCCCCGGATCTTTACGCCCGGGATTTTAGGTTTTTCTCAGGCTCTTCCTTGCCCTTACGTCCGGGCCCGTTGCGACGGGTGCCAGAAAGTCACCAGCTTCTCGATCAGGGCGACAAGCCCATAGAAGCCCGAGCCCGCGAGGGCCGCAACGGTAATTTCCGACCACACGAGCGGCAGATCAAGCTGCCCCACCGCGGTCGAGATGCGAAAGCCCATTCCTTTCGTCGGGCTGCCGAAAAATTCGGCAACGATCGCACCGATCAAAGCCAGTGTCGTCGCGATCTTCAACCCATTGAAGAGAAACGGCATCGCCGCTGGCAGGCGCATCTTGAAAAGCCCCTGCCAATAGCTTGCGGAATAGGTCGCCATCAGGTCGCGCTGAAGCGCATTCGTGGCCGCCAGACCCGCCACCATGTTCACGAGGACGGGGAAGAAGACCATGACCACGACGACCGCCGCTTTCGACTGCCAGTCGAAGCCGAACCACATCACGAGGATCGGCGCGATCCCGACGATCGGCAGGGCCGCGACGAAGTTCCCGATCGGCAGCAGTCCCCGTTGCAGGAAGGGCGAGCGGTCGATCAGGATCGCCACCACCACCGCCGCGCCGCAGCCGATGATATAGCCCGACAGCGCGCCTTTCAGGATCGTCTGCACGAAATCCTCGCGCAGCACATCGGTCGAGGCCATCAGGCTCGCCGCGATCTGGCTTGGCGCGGGCAGGATCACCGGGCTGATATTCAGCCCACGAACCAGACCTTCCCACAGAAGCAGAAGGGTGATGCCGAACAAGGCCGGGATCAGGAAACGCGCCCAACGCTCCGAGCCGTGATGGCGCGCAAGCCAAGTATTGAGCGCCCAGGCCGCCAGCCAGAAGACGATTGCGAAAATAAGCCAGCTCATTGCACCATCCCCATCCGCTTGAGCGTGATTTGTTCGATGATGCCGACCACCACCACGAGGATCGCCGCGAGCGCTGCCGCTGCGAACAGAGCGGACCAGATCTGCACCGTCTGCCCGTAATAGCTGCCCGACAGAGGCCGCGCGCCAAGCCCGCGGGTCGCGCCCGCCGGCAGTTCAGCGACGATGGTGCCGACGAGGCTCGCGGCCACGCCCACTTTCAGCGAGGCGAAGAGATACGGCATTGACGACGGCAGCCGCAGCTTCCAGAAGGTCGCGCCTTGGCTCGCATTATAGGTCTTCAGCAGATCGAGCTGCATGTGATCGGGCGCTCGCAAACCCTTCACCATGCCGACGAGCACGGGGAAGAAGCTCAGGTAAGCCGCAATGATCGCCTTGGGCAGCAGCCCGGTGATCCCGAGGCTCGCCAGCACCACGATCACCATCGGCGCGATGGCGAGGATCGGGATCGTCTGGCTCGCGATCGCCCAGGGCATCACGCTCAGATCCATCGCCCGGCTATGGGTGATCCCCACCGCCAGCAGAATGCCCAGACCGGTGCCCAGCGCGAAGCCCGCAAGCGTCGCAGACAGCGTGATCCAGCCATGGAAGACAAGGCTGCGCTTGGAGGTGATCTTCTGCCCGGCCACACCTTCCCATAACCCGACAGCCACCTGATGCGGGGCGGGCAGAACGGGGCGTTTCTGGGTCAGCGTGTCGGTGACAAGCTCGGAGAATGTGACCTCTTCACCGGCGCGTGCGGCCTGATCGTAGGTCCATTGCGAGTTCATCCAGACGGTCGCGGCGTACCAAAGCAGCAAGATCGCGGCCAGAACTGTCAGAACGGGTGCGATCATCTTCATGAGACCGCCCTCCCCTTCGGTTTGGCCGAACGCGCTTTTGGCAAGGCCCAGAGCGGCGCGCAGGCTCGCCCGGTCCGGGTGTCGGTCATGCGGTCATTCATCATAGGCATGCCCCGCCCGAAGCCCCTCGCGCACCCGGTGCGCGATCTGCAGGAATTCCTCGCTGTCGCGGATGTCGAGCGGGCGCGGCCCTTTCGGCAACGTGCTCTCGATGACTTCGTGGATGCGGCCCGGACGGGGCGACATCACCACGATCTTGGTCGACAGATAGACCGCTTCCGGGATCGAGTGGGTTACGAAACCGATCGTCTTGTTGGTGGCCGACCAGAGCTTGAGAAGCTCTTCGTTGAGCTTGTCGCGCACGATCTCGTCGAGCGCGCCGAAAGGTTCGTCCATCAGCAGGATCTCGGCGTCGAAGGCCAGCGCCCGCGCGATCGAGGCGCGCTGCTGCATGCCGCCCGAAAGCTGCCAGGGGAACTTCTTCCCGAAGCCTTCGAGGTCGACCAGCGAAAGCACTTTTTCAACACGCTCTTGCTGCTGCGCCTTGGAATAACCCATGATTTCCAGCGGAAGTTTCACATTTCCCGCAATCGTGCGCCAAGGGTAAAGACCTGCCGCCTGAAACACATAGCCGTAGCTTCGCGCCTTGCGGGCTTCTTCCGGCGAGATGCCGTTCACGGTCAGCGAGCCGCCCGTGGGCGTCTCCAGTGCCGCGATGCACCGCAGGAAGGTCGTCTTGCCGCAGCCCGAGGGGCCGATGAAGCTCACGAATTCGCCCTTCTCGATATCGAGATCGATATCTTTCAGCGCGTGAACCGAACCGTCCCCCGTCTGGAAAGTCAGATTGAGCCCGCGGGCCTGAATTACCGGTGCTGCCGTCATCCGCGCCTCCACAGGGTTTTATCCGCAATCTCGACGCTGTTGCCCGCCGGGTCGCGCAGGTAGATCGACCGCGCCCCGTTCGGCCAATAGAAGTCGGCCTCAATCTCTACGTTGTTGTCCCTCAAATGTCGTTCCCATTCGTTGAGTTGTTCCGCGTCCGCCGCGAGGCATACATGCCCCGGTCCGACCGCGCCATGCGGTGGAACCGGCAGCGCCGCCTCCGGGTCGGGTGGCTGCTGCGTGGCCTGAGCGATGAAGGTCAGGATCACGCTATCGCCACAGCGGAAAAAGACATGCCGCCCGTCGCGACGGGTTAGCCGCTCGAGCCCCAGCAGCCCGCCGTAGAAGGCTTCGGTCGCGTCGAGATCCTCGACATAGACCGCAGCCTCCAAAACGCCGGAACTGACCGGGGCCGCCATTGCGCCTTATACCCCGGTCGCCGGGATACCGCTGCGTTCGACCGGACGCGGCGCGGTGAGCTCTTTCCAGGTGGACAGAGCCTTGGTCACCGGCATGCCCGGATCGCGGGCGACGAATTCGCCGTGGCCCTCGGGCGTCTGTATCTTGCCATCGGCCCAGGCGACGACACCGCGGCTGAGCGTGTAGCGCGGCAGCCCCTTGACCTCTTTGCCCTCGAAGACGTTGTAATCGATGGCAGATTGCTGGGTCTTGGCCGAGATCGTCTTGGTCGCTTCCGGATCCCAGACCACGAGATCGGCATCCGCGCCGACCAGAACCGCGCCCTTCTTCGGATAGACGTTGAGGATCTTCGCGATGTTGGTCGAGGTCACCGCCACGAATTCGTTCATCGTAATCCGGCCCGTCTCGACCCCATAGGTCCAGAGCATCGGCATCCGGTCTTCCAGACCGCCGGTGCCGTTCGGGATCTTGGTGAAATCGCCCACGCCGTAGCGCTTCTGTTCCGTCGTGAACGCGCAATGGTCGGTCGCGACCACCTGCAGCGATCCGGACGCCAGGCCCGCCCACAGCGAATCCTGGTGCTGCTTGTTGCGGAAGGGCGGGCTCATCACGCGCCGCGCGGCATGGTCCCAGTCCGGGTTGGCGTACTCGCTCTCGTCCAGAAGAAGATGCTGGATCAACGGTTCGCCATA
>NZ_DFRG01000150.1:0-18682 GCF_002378135.1 Thioclava sp. UBA3469 | reverse complement strand
ATCACCATCGACGTGGCCTATCGCTTCTTCGCGACCGAGAAGCGCAAGTTCATCGTCGCGGACACCCCCGGCCACGAGCAGTATACCCGCAACATGGTGACCGGCGCCTCGACCGCCGATCTGGCCGTAATCCTGATCGATGCGCGCAAGGGCGTGCTGACCCAGACCCGGCGCCACTCCTATCTCGTCCACCAGTTGGGCATCCACCATATCGTGCTGGCCGTGAACAAGATGGATCTGGTGGACTACGATCAGGCGACCTTCGACGAGATCGTGGCCGATTACAAAACCTTCGCCGACAGCATCGGCATCGAAGGCTTCACCCCGATCCCGATCTCGGGCTTCAAGGGCGACAACATCACCGGCCCGAGCGAGAACACCCCTTGGTACAAAGGCCCCTCGCTGCTGCCCTATCTCGAAGCGGTCGAAGTGGACGTGACCTCCGATCAGGAGCGTCCCTTCCGCATGCCGGTGCAATGGGTGAACCGCCCGAACCTCGACTTCCGCGGATTCTCGGGTCTGATCGCCTCGGGCACCGTGAAACCGGGCGATGAAGTCCGCGTGCTGCCCTCGGGCAAGACCTCGAAAGTCGCGCGGATCGTGAGCCTTGAGGGCGACCGCGACATGGCGGTGGCAGGCGAATCCACGACGATCACGCTCGCTGACGAGATCGACTGCTCGCGCGGTCAGGTCATCGTTGCTGCGAAAGAGCCGCTGGAGGTTGCCGATCAGTTCGAATCCACGCTCGTCTGGATGGACGAGACCGAACTGGTACCGGGCCGCGCCTATTGGCTGAAGATCGGCACGCAGACTGTCTCGGCGACCGTCCACGAGCCGAAATACGAGGTGAACGTCAACACGCAGGAGCATCTGGCGACGAAGACGCTGGACCTGAACGCGATCGGCGTGGCCAACATCACCACCGACCGCGAGATCCCCTTCGCGCCCTATGGCGAGAACCGCGATCTGGGCGGGTTCATCCTGATCGACAAGATGACCAACCAGACGGCGGCTGCGGGGATGATCAATTTCGCGCTGCGCCGGGCTCAGAATATCCACTGGCAGGCGACCGATATCGGGCGCGAGCATCATGCCAACATGAAGCACCAGAAACCCGCCGTGGTCTGGCTGACGGGCCTCTCAGGCTCGGGCAAATCGACGATCGCCAATATCGTCGAGAAGAAGCTGGCGCGGATGAACCGCCATACCTTCCTGCTCGATGGCGACAACGTGCGTCATGGCCTGAACAAGGATCTGGGCTTCACCGAGGCCGACCGCGTGGAGAACATCCGCCGCGTCGGCGAGGTCGCGAAGCTGATGACCGATGCGGGCTTGATCGTGGTCACGGCCTTCATCTCGCCCTTCCGCTCCGAGCGCGACATGGTCCGCGCGATGATGCAGCCGGGCGAATTCCTCGAAGTCTTCGTGGACACGCCGCTGGAAGTGGCCGAGGCGCGCGACGTGAAAGGGCTTTATGCCAAGGCCCGCGCCGGTCAGCTGAAAAACTTCACCGGCATCGACTCGCCCTATGAGGCGCCCGAGAATGCCGAGATGCGGATCGACACTACCGCGATCAGCCCCGAGGAAGCGGCCGATCTGATCATCGAGCGGCTCATTCCGTAAGCGGTTACATCCGCTACCCCAAGTCACGCGAACGTGCGGCCCTCCCGGGGGCCGCACGTTTTCGTTTTGGCCTTGACCTCGCTCGGGGGCGCGCCCCAACCTGCGCGAAATACCGCCAGCAGAAAGAAGCCCGAATGCCGATCGAAAACGTGCACTTCAGCGAACTCGAATATTCCCGCCGGATCGCGCTCGTGCGCGCGGCGATGGCGCAACGCGAGATCGACATTCTCTTCATCACCAACCCCTCGAACCAGTTCTGGCTGACGGGCTATGACGGCTGGTCCTTCTACACCCATCAGGGGGTGATCCTGCCGATGGAAGGCGCGCCCTACTGGTGGGGTCGCTTCATGGATGCCAACGGCGCGCGCCGCACCGTCTGGATGGAGGAGGAGAACATCCTCCATTACAACGACGCGATGGTGCAATCCGACATCATGCACCCGATGGAAGACCTCGCCTCGCACCTTCGGATCATGGGCTACGGCAAGGCCCGGATCGGCGTCGAGATGGAGACCTATTTCTACACCGCGAAGGCCCATGCCACGCTCTATGAAGGGCTGCCCGAAGCCACGCTGCTCGACGCGTCGGTGCTGGTGAACTGGCAGCGCCTGATCAAATCCGACGAGGAGTTGCGCTTCATGCGCCGTGCCGCGCGGATTTCCGAACTGGTGATCGAACGCGCGATGGAGCTGGCCGAGCCGGGGCTGCGCAAGCACGATCTGGTGGGCGAACTCTATCGCACCGCCGTGCAGGGCGAGGAAGACAGCTGGGGCGATTACCCGGCCATCGTGCCGATGCTGCCCTCGGGCCCCGACGCCTCCGCGCCGCACCTGACATGGAACGGCGAGGCACTGAAGGCGGGCGAGGCGACCTTTGTCGAACAATCGGGCTGCTACCGCCGCTATCACGCGCCGCTCTGCCGCACCGTGTTCCTCGGCAAGCCGCCGCAACACATGATCGACGCGTCCGAGGCGCTGACCGAGGGGCTGAACGCAGGGATCGAGGTCGCCCGCGCCGGCAACCGCGCCTGCGACATCGCCCGGGCGCTGAATGTCGAGCTTGCCAAGGTCGGCATCGAACGCCCCAACCGTGCGGGCTATGCGGTGGGCTGCTCCTACCCGCCGGATTGGGGCGAGCACACCGTCTCGATCCGCGACACCGACGAGACGATCCTTGAACCCGGTATGACCTTCCACTTCATGCCCGGCCTCTGGATGGACCATTGGGGGATGGAGACGACGGAGACCATCGTGATCACCGAGGACGGCCCCGCCCTGCCCCTGTGCAACGTCGAGCGCAAACTGTTCATCAAGGACTGAGCCCATGCGGATCGACACCACCCGCGCGATCCTCTCGGACCTGATCGCCTACCCGACGATTTCGACAGACAGCAATCTGCCGATCATCCACTACATCGCGGACCGGCTGGAAACCGTCGGCGCGGCGGTGGAAGTGATGGTCGACGAAAGCGGCCACAAGGCGAACCTCTTCGCGACACTGGGCGCGCCGCGCGACGGCGGGCTGGTACTGTCGGGCCATTCGGACGTGGTGCCGGTCACCGATCAGGACTGGACCAGCGATCCGTTCGACATGACCGAGCGCGACGGCAAGCTCTACGGGCGCGGCGCCTGCGACATGAAAGGGTTCATCGCGGCCTGTCTCGGCTCGCTCGACCTCTTGGCCGAGGCCGCGAAATCCCGCCCGATCCATTTCGCCTTTACCCGTGACGAGGAGGTCGGCTGTCTCGGCGCGCAGGAACTGGTGAAGCTGCTCGCGAAACGCCCGGTCAAACCCGGGCTTTGCATCATCGGCGAGCCGACCTCGATGCAGGTCTTCGACGGCAACAAGGGCTGCTGCGAATATACCGTGCGTTTCGAGGGTCTGCCGGGTCATAGCTCCGCCCCCGAGAAGGGCGTGAACGCGGTCGAATACGCGGTGCGCTACATCAACCGCCTCTTCGAGCTGCGCGCCGAGTTGATCAAACGCTGCCCCGAAGGCTCGCGCTTCGACCCGCCGCAGACGACGCTCAACGTGGGGGCGCTGAAGGGCGGCATCTCGCATAACGTGATCGCGCCGCGCGCCGAGTTGGCCTGGGAGATGCGCCCGATCAACGCCACCGATATGGAGTTCGTCAAAGGCGAGATCGCGAGCTACGTTGAAGACACGCTGCTGCCCGAGATGCGCGCCATCGCGCCCGAGGCGGGGATCGCTACCGAGACCATCGGCGAGGTCGTGGGACTCGAGCCGATGGACGACAATGCCGCGCGCGATCTGGTCTTCGCGCTGACCGGCCAGAATCACGCAGGCTGCGTCGCCTTCAACACAGAGGCCGGGCTGTTCCAGTCCCTCGGGATGGATGCCGTGATCTGCGGGCCCGGCTCGATCGAGCAGGCCCACAAGGCCGACGAATTCGTCTCGCTCGAGCAGATGGATCAGGCGCTGACGATGCTGGGAAGGCTCGCCAGCGCCCGAACCTGACCGCTCTTACGCGGCGGCTTGTCGCACAGGGGTGGCGGCGGTCTCGCGGTAATGCGCCTGGGCTGCGGCAACCCCGCTGCCCAGCTCCACCGGCAGACCGAGATCGACCATCGCCATCTCGGCCGTGGCCAGCCCCGAGAGCGCCATCACATCGGTCATCAGGCCCAGATGCCCGATGCGGAACACCTTGCCCGCGACATCGCCCAGCCCGCCCCCGAAGGCCACGCCATAAGTATTCAGCGCCTGCGCCACGATCCGGGCCGCGTCGAACCCGTCCGGCGCACGCACCGCACTGACGCTGTTGGAGTAGAGATCGGGCGAGACGGCGCAAAGCTCCATCCCCCAAGCGGCCACCGCGCGGCGCACGCCCTCCGCGATCCGCGCGTGACGGGCGAAGACATTGCCCAGCCCCTCTTCCAGCAGCATGTCGCAGGACGCTTTCAGCCCGTTCAGCATCCCCACCGGCGGCGTGTAGGGGTAGCCGTTGGCCGCGTAGCCCGTGCGCATGTCGCGAATGTCGAAGAAGCAGCGCGGCAGCTTGGCGCCCTCGACCGCCTCCAGCGCTTTTTGAGAGAACCCGGTGATGGCGAGGCCCGGCGGCAGCATGAAGCCCTTCTGGCTGCCGGTGACCGCGACATCGACGCCCCAGTCATCCATCCGAAACTCCATCGACCCGATGGAGCTGACCCCATCCACGAAGAACAGCGCCGGATGCCCTACCGCATCCATCGCGCGCCGGATGCCCGCGACATCCGAGGTCACGCCGGTCGCGGTCTCGTTATGGGTGGCGAGCACCGCCTTGATCTGGTGGCCCGTGTCGGCGTCGAGGATATCCACAAAGCGCTCGACCGGGATGCCCTCGCCCCACGCGACGCTGACCACCTCGACGTCCAGCCCGTAACGCTGGCACATGTCGATCCATTTATGGCTGAACATCCCGTTGCGGCAGGCCAGAACCTTGTCGCCTGGCGAGAGCGTATTGGTGATCGCGGTCTCCCAGCCGCCGGTGCCGGTCGCCGGGAAGACGAAGGCCTCGCCCTTGGTCGTCTTGAGCACCTTCTTCACACCGTCCAGCGCCGGGTGGATGATATCGGCGAAACCGGGGCTGCGATGATCCATCGTCGGGATATCGACGGCCTTGCGCAACGCTTCGGGGATGTTGGTCGGGCCCGGAATGAAAACGGGATTGAGATGGATCATGACGCCTCCTCCATGTGTCGGAAGCTTTTCTACCATGGCGGGGCTGACGCAGAAATTTTTACGGATCGTGGGCGTTTGCGCCGCGTCAGCCAAGAATTCTTATGGAATTCAGGGCTTTGTTTTTTTCACACAGTGAAATTAGATTTTGCTTTATACTGCGTAAGATATTTCTTTTTGCCGCTCAGAGGTGCGCCCGATGACCACGCCCCGCCGGAAGGGCCGCCCGAAAGGCTTCAACACCGACCCCGCGCAGGGCACGATCCTCGCGCTGGACCGGGCGCTCGACGTGCTGGACCTGCTGGCGCGGCATGGCGGGCTGTCGCTGAGCGCCATCGCGCGCGAGCTGGACCAGTCTCCGGCGACGATGCACCGGGTTCTGGCCACGCTGCATGCCCGCGATTTCGTGGAGCCCGAGGCACAGGACTGGCATATCGGCCCGGCGGCCTTCCGCATCGGCTCGGCCTTCCTGCGGCGCACCAATGTCTTCGAGCGTGCGCGGCCGCTGATGCAGGATCTGATGCGCGCGACCGGAGAGACGTCAAATCTGGGCGTGGAGCGGGCGGGTCAGGTTCTG
The DNA here is from genome assembly GCF_002378135.1 of Thioclava sp. UBA3469. Classification (NCBI taxonomy): domain Bacteria; kingdom Pseudomonadati; phylum Pseudomonadota; class Alphaproteobacteria; order Rhodobacterales; family Paracoccaceae; genus Thioclava; species Thioclava sp. UBA3469. Next base: position 12,807 of record NZ_DFRG01000150.1, on the reverse strand, counting down.
TTCACCGGGCAGGTGGAGACGCATGACCCGATCCGGGCGTTCTTCCCGCCGGGCACGGTCGCGCCGCTGCACGCGTCGGGCATCGGCAAGGCGCTTCTGAGCACCTATGCGCCGGACCGGCTCGACCAGCTCCTCGCGGATTACGACTTTACGCGGTTCAATGACCGCACGATCGGCGATGCGGAGGCCTTGCGCGCAGAACTGGAGCGGATCACGGCGCGGGGCTACGCGGTGGACGATGAAGAACGCACGTTGGGCATGCGCTGCATCGCCGCCCCGATCTTCGACGCGCATGGCGACGCGGTGGCGGGGATCTCGGTCTCCGGCCCCGTGCAGCGGATTCCCGATAGCCGCCTGCCCGCGCTCGGGCAAGCGGTCGCTCAGGCCGCGAAAGCGATCAGCCACCGGATCGGGGCGGATTAATTCAGCCGCTGACCGGTTTTCGGATCGAAGAGATGCAGGTCCTCGGCGTTCACCGAGAGCCGCACCTGCCCCACCGCCTGCTTCTCCATATGCACGCCCGGCAGCGCCGCGGTCATCGCCTCGCCGCGCCCTTCCAGCGTGCCGTGCAGGAGCGTGTTCGCCCCCAGCGGCTCGGACAGGGTAACGTTCAGCGTAAGCGGCCCGTTATCGTCGGGATGCAGGTGTTCGGGCCGAATACCGAGGCTGACGGGGCGATCGGGCAGATCGGTCGGGCCGAGCGTGACATGGCCCAGCATCACCTGTCCGGCGCGCACTTCGGCGTCGATCACATTCATCGACGGGCTGCCGATGAACTGCGCCGCGAAGATGGTCACGGGGCGCTCATAGACTTCGAGCGGCGTGCCGATCTGCTCGGCCACGCCGCCGTTCATCACGATCATCCGGTCGGCCATGGTCATCGCCTCGACCTGATCGTGGGTCACATAGAGCGCGGTCACACCGAGCTTGCGCTGCAGCTCGCGGATTTCGACGCGCATCTGCACCCGCAGCTTGGCGTCGAGGTTCGAGAGCGGCTCGTCGAACAGGAAGACCGACGGCTCGCGCACGATGGCGCGGCCCATCGCCACCCGCTGACGCTGCCCGCCCGACAGTTCGCGCGGCTTGCGCTCGAGATAGTCCGACAGCTGCAGAAGCTTCGCCGCCTCGTCGACGCGGCGCTTGATCTCGGGTTTCGCCATGCCCGCGATCTTGAGCCCGTAGCCCATATTGTGGCGCACCGACATATGCGGATAGAGCGCGTAGTTCTGGAACACCATCGCGATGTCGCGATCCATCGGCTCGCGCTCATTCACGCGGGCCTCGCCGATACGGATTTCGCCCTCGGAGATGCTCTCCAGCCCCGCAACCATGCGCAGAAGCGTCGATTTCCCGCAGCCGGAGGGACCGACGATGACGATGAATTCGCCATCCTGGATGTCAATCGAGACCCCGTGCAGAACCTCGGTCTTGCCGAAACGTTTCTTGATATTTTCGAGTTCAACGGTCGCCATTGTCTGCCCTTATTTCTCGCTGTCCACGAGGCCGCGAATGAAGAGTTTCTGCATCGAGATCACCACGATCACCGGCGGGATCATCGCGAGGATCGAGGTCGCCATGATAACCGGCCAATCGGCGATATCGTCGCCCGACGGGAACATCTGCTTGAGCCCCATGACGATGGTGTTCATCTCGGGATTGGTGGTGATGAGAAGCGGCCAGAGATACTGGTTCCAGCCATAGATGAAGAGGATCACGAAGAGCGCCGCGATATTCGTGCGGCTCATCGGCAGCAGAATATCGAAGAAGAAGCGCATCGGACGCGCGCCATCGACGCGGGCGGCCTCGGCCAGCTCGTCGGGCACCGTCAGGAAGAACTGCCGGAACAGGAAGGTCGCCGTGGCCGATGCGATCAGCGGCAGGATCAGGCCGGAATAGCTGTTGAGCATCCCGAAGCCCGCGACGACCTCATAGGTCGGCACGATCCGCACCTCGACCGGCAGCATCAGCGTGATGAAGATCATCCAGAAGAAGAAGCGCCGCCCCGGAAAGCGGAAATAGACGATCGCGAAGGCCGACAAGAGCGAGATCGCGATCTTGCCGAGCGCGATCCCCAGCGCCATCACCAGCGAGTTCACCAGCATCGTGGCAACCGGCACGTTCACCCCGGAGAACAGCGCATCCGAATAGTTCTCGATCAGGTGCGAGCCCGGCATCACCGGCATCGGCGCCTGCGCGATCTCCTGCTGGGTATGGGTCGAGGCCACGAAGGCCAGCCAGATCGGGAAGAAGATCACCAGCACGCCCACGATCATCAGCACATGGGTCAACCAAAGACCGGAGCCGCGCTTTTCCACCATGCCCGGGGGCGGTTCGTTGTGCATGTCAGCCATCAGTAATGCACCCGCTTCTCGACGAATTTGAATTGCAGCACCGTCAGGAAGCCGACGACCACCAGCAGCACCACGGATTGCGCGGCGGAGCTTCCGAGATCCTGACCGACGAACCCGTCCGCATATACCTTGTAGACGAGGATCGTGGTGGCCTGTTGCGGCCCGCCGGAGGTGATCGTGTGGATCACGCCGAAGGTCTCGAAGAAGGCGTAGACGATGTTGACGACCAGCAGGAAGAAGGTCGTGGGCGACAGAAGCGGCAGCACGATCGTGAAGAAGCGCCGCCAGAACCGCGCCCCGTCGATCGCCGCCGCTTCGATCACCGATTTCGGCACCGCTTGCAGCGCCGCGAAATAGAACAGGAAGTTGTAGCTGATCCGGCCCCAGGCCGACGCCACGACGACGAGCCCCATCGCCTCATGCTCGTTGAGCACATGGTTCCAGTCGTAACCCATCTGGTTGAGATAGAAGGCGACCACGCCGATCCGCGTGTTGAACATGAAGAGCCACAGCACACCCGCCACCGCGGGCGCGACCGCATAGGGCCAGATCAAGAGCGTGCGATAGGTCCCCGCCCCTTTCACCAGCCGATCCGCCAGCACCGCGAGGAACAGCGCCGGGATCATCGAGACCAGCGTCACCAGCGTCGAGAACACCGCCGTCGTCACGAACGAGGCGCGGTAATAGGGGTCGTTGAAGAGATATTCGAAATTGCCGAGGCCCACATATTGCATCGACAGGCCGAACGGATCTGGGATGAACAGCGATTGCCACACCGCCTCGCCCGCCGGGTAGAAGAAGAACACGCCCGAGACGATCAACTGCGGCGCAAGCAGCAGCATCGGCAAGAGCCAGCCCTTGAAAGTTACGCGTTTTTCCATGTCGGGATCGGGGCCTTCGAATAGAAATAGCCGCGGGCAGGTTTCCCCCGCCCGCGGCCGGATTTGGGTTAGCGGTTGGCTTGCTCGAAGCGGCGCAGCAGCTGGTTGCCACGCTCCACCGCGTTGTCGAGCGCGTCCTGAGCGGTCTTGTCACCGGCCCAGACAGCTTCCAGTTCCTCGTCGATGATGCCGCGGATCTGGTCGAAGTTGCCCAGACGGATGCCCTTCGAGTTCTCGGTCGGCGCATTCGCGGTCATCTGCTTCACAGCCACATCGGTGCCGGGGTTCGCGTCATAGAAGCCCTGCTCGCGGGTCAGATCAGCCGCAGCCTTGGTGATCGGCAGATAGCCGGTATCCTGGTGCCACTTCGCCTGCACTTCCGGCGAGGAGAGATAGCTCAGGAACTCGGCGACACCCTTGTAATGGCTGTCATCCTTGCCCGACATCACCCAGAGCGAAGCGCCCCCGATGATGGTGTTCTGCGGCGCACCGTCCACGTCGCCCCAATAGGGCAGCGGGTGAACCTCGAAGTTGAACTTGGCTTCGGACTTGATGCCCGCGTAACCGGCCGAGCTCTCGGTGAAGAGCGCGCAGGTGCCGGCGCGGAAGTCCGCACCACCTTCGTTGCGGCGGCCCTTGTAGATGAACTCGCCCTTCTTGGCCCAGTCACCCAGCGTCTGGATATGCTTGACCTGAACGGGGCCGTTGAATTCCAGCTTGGCGTCGAGACCGGCGAAGCCGTTCTCTTGGCTGGCGAACGGCACGTTGTGATAGGCCGAGAGGTTCTCGAGCTGGATCCAGCTCTGCCACGCGGTGGTCATCGGGCAATCGACGCCCGAAGCCTTCAGCTGGTCGAGCACCTTCCCGACATCTTCCCAGGTGGTCAGCGGCGCATCCTTGGCCACGCCTGCCTCGTCGAGCATGTCGCGGTTGACCCAGAGAACCGGCGTCGAGGAGTTGAAGGGCAGCGACAGCATCTTGCCGTCGGTGGTGGTGTAGTAGCCCTTCACCGCGCCGATATAATCGTCGGGATTGAAGTCGACGCCCGCGTCTTCCATCACCTGATAGACCGGCTTGATCGCGCCCTTGGCGGCCATCATCGTCGCCGTGCCGACCTCGAACACCATCAGGATGTCGGGCTGCTCACCGGCGCGGAAAGCCGCGATCCCGGCGTTCAGCGTTTCCGAGTAGTTGCCCTTGTTGGTCGCCACGACCTCATACTGGTCCTGGCTGGCGTTGAAGTCCTTGACCTGCTGATCGACGAGCTCGCCGAGACGGCCGGTAAAGGCGTGCCAGAACTGGATTTCCGTCGCTGCATTGGCCGTGAAAGGCGCAATGAGCGAGGCCGACGCAAGCGCCGCACCGAGTGCAAAATTCTTCATGTCTTCCTCCCATATGTAGCGGGATTCATTGTTGGATGGATCTGAGGCCCCAAGCGAAGCCTCCGCGCTACGCGGCGTAGTGTGCGGATGTAACAGGAACAAAACAAGAGAGTGATTTCGTTTTCGCTTTGACGCTCGATCGCGTTACCCGATGCGGAGCCGTGGCTCCTCAATCCCTATTTTTCATAGGAATTTCGAAGTTTCTCGAAGTTAGGCCGATCCATTGCTCACGATTTTGTGAAGCGCATTTTTGCGCGCTTCGACCAAAACCGAACAAAAACCGACAGCTCCGCGCAACGCCCGAGCATGTTTCGCCTCGCCCCCGGCGGCGCTTTGCCGAATCCCTCCGATTTGCTAGCCTGTTGAAATGGTTCAACTCAGTTCGGATCATTGTCATGTTCGTTGCGTCGTATCAGTTTTCTGCCTTTCCGATCCTTGCCGTCGCAGGGATCGCCCTCGCATCGACTGGCGCCGCTTATGCCCAAAGCTCCGGTGAAGGTCCCGCCCTGCGATGGGATCAGGCCGAGTGCCTGCGCGATCATGCAACCGACTACCTCGAGCAACGGGCATTCCCGTCAATCCTCTTCGTGGGCTTCTGCAAAGACGGGGTTTTCGATCCCACCGCAGCGGAGATCGCACAGGGAACGAGCCGCAATTCCGCCATCGACTCGGAAGGTCTGCCGCGGTTGCAATCCGGCGCGGTCATCCCCGCCAATCCCAAAGCTGCAGTGCTCGTGTTGACCCGTGCGCAGCTCGAATGCCTGCGCGACAGTTTCGACAGCGTCGCGCGCAAGCAGGTCGCAAAGCTCGACGAGAAGACCGAAATTCCGGTGGCCGAGCTTGATTTCTCGGGATGCCCGCAGTGAGCGCGGGGCAAACGCCGCCCCCTGCCGCAGACGCCCCCAATGTGCCCAGAGACGCGCCTGAAGCGGATACCGCCCCGACCGAAGTCGCGTCCAACACGGCCATGAGCCTCCGGGATAAGATCGAGATGGGCTCCTGGATCGCCACGATAGCTGCCCTCCTCTTCACCGCCGGGCAAATCTACCAATGGCGCGAGGACCGGAAAGCCGATCTCTCGCTCGAGATGGTGGCTAGGTTTTCCGACCTCGAATATGCAGGAAGCGCCCGCCGCGAACTTGCGCAGTTCTGGTGGCAGAACTCGGACGCCCTAGCCAAAGTCACAGCGATCAAAGGCGGCATCCCTCCCGCGCAGCGGCAAAAATTTCTTGATCTGCTGTTCCAGAAACGCCCTCCCGTGAAGCGTCAGGAGCAATTCGCGGCCGTGTCAGAGATGGCGAATTTCTTCGATCAGGTCGAGCTATGCATCGCGACGAAACGCTGCGACGCACAGATCGCCACTGACTATTTCTGTGGCTACGCCGCCAGTTTCGCCGACCTCTACCAAGGCCCGATCACCCAAGTGCGCGAGACCTTCGGCACTTCCGGGCTCGGGACCGGCCTGCAGCACTTCGTGGAGGCCCGATGCGACGACTGATCCCCGCCCTCGCCCTGCTGGGCACTCTCGCTTTCGCGCCGACTGCCCAGGCAGCCGACATCTACTGGGCACCGCCCATTACCGACGAATTCGTGCTTCCTTTCGGCGAAGAGGCTTTCGGCGACGCCATTCACGCGGGGGACAAGTTCAATTTCAAGGATTACCTGCACATCCGGATCGAGGGGGAGATCGAGACCGGGGACGCGGAGAAGTTCAGTGAGGTCGTAGCGGAGCACGCCAGCGAGATTTTCAACCAGACCCAATCTCTTGGCGTGAACGAGAAGAACGTCGTGGTGTCACTCAATAGCGGAGGTGGCGACTTCTACGCAGGGCTAAAGCTCTCCGACCAGATCGTGGGATTTGAAACCTACGTCGGCAAGGGCGATCAGTGCCTATCCGCCTGCGCAATCGCGTTCCTGGGTGGCTCCGTCCGCATGGCCCGTGGCGCGAAGGAAATGCCGATACGGCATATCCACTCCGACGCGATCGTCGGCTTTCACGCCCCATTTTCCAGCATCACGAGCGCAATTCAGGTCCCAGAAGGCACCCCGTTCTCGAAAGAACTCAGCAAGCTCATCGCAAATCAGTTTTACGCTCAGGCCCAAGATGCGATCAACGAGATCACCAAGCGGATGAGCACTTGGGAGCTCGCCCCGGATTTCGTCTTCGCGATGATCGGAAAGAAATATCGTCAAGACGATGAGCGTCCGTTGGCTGAGCAGTATCTGCTTCTGAACAATGTCGCGGCATTGAAGGCCACCAAGACGACACTCGTGGCCGATCGCATTACCGCACCCGAGCAGATTGGAATCCTCGGTGCATTTAACGCCTGCACATATGTTGTCTTTGAAAATACCGGGGAATACTGGTTCTACGAGCCTTCTGCCACTATAGTGAATAGCTCTGGAGGAGCCCCCCCGACCGGCGCGTTGATCCCTTCGGACGTTAAACGATCAGGCGGTCCGCTTCCGCGCGCCGACATGAAAAACTTCATGCAGCCTCTCTTGCCGCCAAACGGAGATGACGTTTACTTCTTCGAAAACATAATGCTGCGAACGGGGCGCATGGATTGTACCGTTTTCAAGCAGGCAGATGGTCGTTGGTATGTACAAACCTTTTCACCGGACATTCATTCCCCACACTTCCCAGAGTACCGGCGGCGCGAAATTCTAGACTACGACACCCCCTACCCGATCAACGATTTCACCATCCTCGGCCCCGATGGCGTCTGGAACAATTTCCCCGCCATCGAGCCCTCCGAAGAGCTCACGCCGATCCTCGCCCAGTTTCCCGATATCACCGGCCCCAGCTTCGACTGCACGGGCAAGCTCGATCCGGCGGCGGAGGTGATCTGCCTGATCCGCCCGCTCGGGCAGCTCGACGGAGTGCTGGGCAAGCTCTACCCCCGCGCCGTCGAGAAGGACGCAGCGAGCACGAAGCAGAGCCAGCGGCATTGGCTCAAGATCCGCGACCGTGCCTGTCGTCCAGGCGGGATCGACACCAACGACCCGCTTCAATTTCGCAGCCTGATCGACTGCCTCACCTACTTTTACGAGATGCGCCTTGGGGAATTGGACCAGATCGCGCAGGCCAATTAACCGCCATAGCGGAAATTGCGTACATGCGCGGGCATCGCGACACCGTCGAGGTTGCGCGGATCGGGGATCGGGTCGCCCACCTCCATACGGATCGGGATCACCCCGGCCCAGATCGGCAATGCGTAATCTTCTTCGTCATCGCTCGGCCCGCCGGTGCGGATCTTCGCGGCGCCCTCGGCGATCTCCATCCCCAGCACGGTCGTCGCTTTCAGATCCTGCGCGTGATCGGGGCGCAGCATCTCGTAGCGGCCCGGATAGAGATGGTTCACGAAGGTCCCGAGCTTTTGCAGCTTCTCGTCCGGATCCTCCACCTTGAACGCGGTCCCGTAGAGCATCACCGACCGCGTGTTCAGCGAGTGATGCATCCCGGAGCGTGCCAGCACCAACCCATCGAGGATCGAGACCGTCAGGCAAACCTCGGCCTGCGTCTCGCTGCGCAAAGCGCGGCTCGCGGAAGAGCCGTGCCAATAGACGTGATTGCCCTCGCGCCATTGCATGGTCGGCGTCACATAAGGCTTGCCGTCGCGGACATAGCCCACATGGCACATCGGCTGCGCATCGAGGATCGCGTTTATCGTCTCACGGTCGAAATGGCCGCGCTCATGCAGGCGGCGCAGACGGGAACGGTCGGTCACGGGAAGGGGCTCGGTCATGGGGCTCTCACTCAAAGCGGGTCTATCTTGTCCCGTCCGCGATACCGCCCTATTGGATAGGAAAACATGTCCAGTTTCGCCAAAATACACCAGTCCAATCTGAACGCCGCCCTTTTCGGCCTGTCGCTGGATCGCCGCTCCGGCTTGCCGCTGCACGCGCAGCTGACGCAAGCGCTGCGCGAGATGCTGCGTGCCGATCCCGCCGCAGCCGGAGAGCGCCTGCCGCCAAGCCGCGCTCTGGCCGAGGAGCTGTCGGTCTCGCGGATGACGGTGACCACCGCCTATGATCAACTGATCGCCGAGGGTTACCTGAGCACCCGCCCCGGCGGCGGCACCTATGTGGCCGAGGATCTGCCCCATCTCGCACCGCCCTCGCCGCGGGACGCGCCACATTCGCAGCCGCACGCGGCAAAGACGTGGCTGCCCTTTCAGCCCGGACTGCCCGATCAGGCGCTGTTCCCGCACAGGCTCTGGGCGCGCCATCTCGAACGGGCGTGGCGCAACCCCGATCCCCCGCTTCTCCACCGGCCCGACCCGTTCGGCTGGCCTCCGCTGCGGCAGGCGATCCGCGACCACCTCGCGGCATGGCGCGGCCTCGACTGCGCGACCGAACAGGTGGTGATCACCGGCGGTGCGTGGGACGGGTTCGACCTGATCGCGCGGGCGGCGCTACCCCCCGGCGCGCTGATGGCGACCGAAGACCCAGGCTGGGCGACGATGGGTCATGTGCTGGCCGCAAGCGGGATCACCGAGCGCCCGGTGCGCATCGACGCAGAGGGGCTCGACCCCGCCGATCTGCCGCCCGAGACTCGCGCGGTCACCATCACCCCATCGCGCCATTTCCCGACCGGGATCGCGATGCCGCTGACGCGCAGGCTGGCGCTCCTCGACTGGGCGCGCGAGCGCGATGCATTGATCGTCGAGGATGATTACGACAGCGAGTTCCGCTATCGCGGTCAGCCCCTGCCGGCGCTGGCGGGGCTCGATGGGTTGCAGCGCGTGATCTACATGGGCAGCTTCTCGAAACTGCTCAGCCCGGCGCTGCGGATCGGCTATCTGGTGTTGCCCGAGCGGCTGGTGACCCCGATGCGCGACGCGATTGCGACGACCGGATCGCGGGTCTCGATGGTTCCGCAACCGGCGCTGGCGAGCTTCATGGCGAGCGGCGAATTCGCGACCCATCTGCGGCGGATGCGGCGCCATTACGCCAAGCGACAGCGTCACCTGCTGAACGAACTGACGGGACTGGAGGACTATCTTCAGCTTCAGCCCGATCCGTCGGGAATGCATCTCTGCGCAGGCCTCGGCCCGGCCCTCGCCCCTCTGGGCGACCGTGCGATATCCGAGCGCGCCAAAGCGGTGGGCCTCACGCTGCGGGCGCTATCGTCCCACGCCCGCCTGCCTGACCCGCCGCAAGGCCTGCTCTTGGGCTATGCCGCCTTCGACGAACGGGCGTTGAGCACCGCCGCAGACACGCTGCGCGCCCTGCTAAAGGAACTCTAGCAGATACGCGGCAGTTGCTCGCCCACCAGCATATCGACGATGCGCTGACCGCCGAAGGCCGTCGTCATCCGCACCTGCTTCTGCCCCTCGACCGCACGGCCCACGATCACCGCGCCGGTCCCTTCGGGGCGCGCGCGCATCGCGGCCAGCGCCGCCTCGGCCTCGACCTCGGGCACGAAGACCACGAGCCGCCCCTCATTGGCCAGATACAGTGGATCGAGCCCAAGGATCTCGCACATCCCGACGACCTCGGTGCGCAGCGGCAACGCGTCCTCGGCGATCTCGATGCCGCAGCCCGCGGCTTCCGCAATCTCGTTGAGCGCCGAGGCAAGCCCGCCCCGCGTCAGATCTCGCGCGGCCTTCGCACCCGGCGCCACCGCCAGCACATCCGCCATCAGATGCCCCAGAGCGGCGCAATCGCTCTCGATCGCGCTCGACAGCGCCAGATCGCCCCGCGCGGCAAGGATCGTCGCCCCGTGATCGCCCAGCACCCCGTTCACGATCGCCACATCTCCGGGCGCGACCCGCCCTGCGGCCATCTCGACCCTACCGGGGATCACGCCGACGCCCGCCGTGGTGACGAACACCCCGTCACAGGCCCCGCGCCCGACCACCTTGGTATCGCCGGTGACGATCTTCACACCGGCAGCCTCCGCCTCGCGTGCCATCGTCGCCACGATCCGGCGCAGCAACGCGATCTCGGTGCCTTCCTCGATGATGAAGGCCGCCGAGAGCCAGAGCGGTGTCGCGCCGCCCACCGCCAGATCGTTCACCGTGCCGCAAACCGCAATCTTGCCGATATCGCCCCCCGGAAACTCGATCGGCGTCACCACATAGCTATCGGTCGTAAAGGCCAGCCGCGCGCCGGGCTCGGCCAGCGCCTCGGCCTGCAGCCGCGCCTGATCCTCCATGCCGGGCGGCGCGAAGACCGAGGTGAACACCTCCTCGATCAGATCCCGCATCGCCTTGCCGCCGCCGCCATGGGCCAGCGTCACCCGCTCGTCGCGCAGAGCCATTCTACCTACCTTCGCCTTGGTCCAAATATCCCGGGGGAGCGGCAAAGCCGCGGGGGCGGAGCCCCCTCCTCCCTCAATCACTGTCGCCCTTCGGCGACGGGGGCGGAGCCCCCCTTACTCCGCCGGCTCGGCAGCACGCGCGCCGCCATATTGCCAATAGGCCGCACAGGCCCCTTCCGAGCTCACCATCAGCGCGCCGAGCGGCATTTCCGGCGTGCAGCCGCGCCCGAATTGCGGACACTCCACCGGCTTCATCCGCCCCGTCATCACCTGCCCGCAGGCGCAACCCTCGGCCTCTTCGACCTCGCGCCGACCGGCGGCATAGCCGATGCCGAATTTCTCCTCGGCGTCATAGGCCTCGTATTGCGTACGGATGCGCAGCCCCGACTTGTCGATCTCGCCTAAGCCGCGCCACTCGAAGGACGGCCGCGTCTCGTAGACATCGTCGATCGCGGCAAGGCTCACCGGATTGCCATGCTCGGGCACGACGCGGGCATATTGGTTCTCAACCTCGGCGCGCCCCTCCGCGATCTGACACAGCACCATCAGCACCGATTGCAGCAAGTCGAGCGGCTCGAAGCCTGCCACAGCGATCGGCTTGCCGTAATCCTGCGCGATAAAGTCATAAGGGTGGATCCCGATCACCATCGAGACATGGCCGGGCCCGATGAACCCGTCGAGGCACATATGCGGGTCGTCGAGCAGCGCCTTGATCGGCTCGGGCACGGTGATGTGGTTGCAGAACACGCTGAAATTGCCCAAGCCCTCGCGCGCGGCCTGCTGGATCGCAAGCGCGGTGGAGGGGGTCGTGGTCTCGAAGCCCAAGCCGAAGAACACCACCTCGCGCTCCGGGTTACGGCGCGCCAGCTCCAGCGCGTCGAGCGGCGAATAGACCATGCGAATATCCGCGCCATCGGCCTTCGCCTGCAGAAGCGATTTCTTCGTGCCCGGCACGCGCATCGCATCGCCGAAAGTGGTGAAGATCACGCCCTCCCGCTCGGCGATCTCGATACATTCATCGACGCGGGCACGCGGCAGCACGCAGACCGGGCAGCCGGGGCCGTGGATGAACTCGATGCCCTCATGGACCAGCTTGTCGAGCCCGTAGCGGAAGATCGAATGGGTATGCCCGCCGCAGACCTCCATGATATGGACGGGCTTTTCCTTCGTCGCGCCGATCTGATCGGCCACCTTGGCGATCTCGGCCAGCAGCACCTTGGCGGCTTTCGGATCGCGGAATTCGGATGCGAATTTCATCTGCCTCACTCCCCTGCCAGCGCGGCGTCGCCTGCGGCCATCTGTTCCAGCGCCTCCTGCGCCTCGCCAAGATCGCGCAGCGCCTCCAACGTCTTTTCGGCCTCGTCCTCGTCGATCAGGCTCATCGCGAAACCGACATGGATCAGCGCCCATTGGCCCACGAGGCCGTCGAGCGCCCCATCCGCCACGCAGGCCACATTCACTTCGCGGCGCACGCCCGACACCTCGGCCATCGCCATCTGGCGCGTCTCATCGGTGATCGCCACGATCTGGCCCGGAATACCCAAACACATCAGTCACTCTCCTCCTCAGCGGCCACCGACGGGTCGGCGATGCCGTAACGATCCAGTTTCGCCCGCAGACCCACGCGCGACAGGCCCAGCTCGGCCGCAGCCCGGCTCTTGTTCCAGCGGTTGCGGGTGAGCGTCTCGCGCAGGATGCGCATTTCCATCAGCTCGATCCGGTCCTTCAGCGTGCCCTCGGCGGTCATCACGTCCTCGGCGGCGCGGTCGGCGCCCTCATCCGACGGATCGGCCTGCAGGATGTGACGCGAGATCAGCTCTGCGCCCAGCACGTTGTCCTGCGCGAAGATCAGCATCCGCGTGACCTCGTTGGTCAGTTCGCGCAGATTGCCCGGCCAGTCGTAATTTTCCAGAAATTCCAGCGCT
>NZ_DFRG01000177.1:0-6558 GCF_002378135.1 Thioclava sp. UBA3469 | reverse complement strand
GACGTCGCGTCGATGGCGTGTGGTGCCCGAACTTTGATTTCGACACAGGCCGAAAGGCTCCCTCGCGTATACGTCGCGCTGCCGCTCGACGCCGCCGCGACGAAGCTCGGCCTCGCCGACGGCCAGGAGGCCGAGGCGGCCCTCGTCGACGCCGTCGCGACCGGCGCGCTCGGCGTGCTCCGCGTCGACGACGCGCGGCGCGTCGCGCGCTTCGACGGCGCGCGGCTGCGCCTGCCGCCGGTGATGGATGTCTTCCCCCGGCCTGACCTCAACCGTGCCGCCTATTTCTGGCTGACGGCGCTGGCGGCGCTCAGCCGCGATGCAATGCCCGAGCTGCCCGACGAGACCGACGGCCCGGCGATGGATTGCGCGCAGATCCGCGCCAATGCGCAGGCCTGCGATCTGGCCTATCGCCGCTGCATCGGGCTGCGAGCGCCCTACCGCGAGATGGCGGCGCTCACCCTCGCACGTCGCCGCAGATTGTCGCGCCCGGCGGCCGAGGCCGCGCTGGAGGCCGCGCTCTGCGACCAGCTTTCCGCCGATGGCACCCCCGCAGCACTGCCCGAGACTGCGGAGGGCGCACGCGGTTACATGCCGCTCGCCCCGGTGCCGATCTGGCTGCAATTTGCTCCCAACACCGCAGGCCGCAGCGCCGCCTCGGAAGAGGCCGACGCCCCCGCCTCCGCCCCGACCGCGATGGCCAGCACGCAGCGCAAGCATGGCGAGCGCCGCGATCTCGATCAGGCGCGCCGCCGCGACAGCTTCATCATCCACCGTTTCGAGTCGATCCTGTCCTGGGTCGAGGCGCTCAACGTCAATCGCTCGGTCGACGACGATGACGAGGACAACGCCGCCAAGGCCGCCGAGGATCAGGACCAGATCACGCTGACCCGCCACGACCGCAAGGCTGCGACGCGGCTGCGGCTGCATCTCGACCTCTCGCCCGCCGAGGCGGAGCACGAGGCGCTGGCGGGCGAGCATGTCTATCCCGAATGGAACCACCGCAGCTGCGCCTATATGGAGGGCCACTGCCGGGTGCTCGATGCGCCCTCGCGGCCCGAGGCCAAGCAGAGTTTTCGCGCCGATCCGCGCTATATCCGCGCCGTGCGCCGCCAGTTCGAGGCGCTGCAACCGCGCCGCATCCTGCGCCCGCGGCAGATCGACGGGACCGAGCTGGATCTCGACGCCGTCATCGCCAGCCGCGCCGATCTCGCCGCAACCGGGCGGGGCAGCGACCGGATCTGGCAAAGCCTGCGCAAGGTGGAACGCGACCTCGCCGTGGCCTTCCTGATCGACACCTCGCGCTCCACCGAGGCCGCGATCGGCGAAAGCTGCGTGATCGACATCGCACGCGAGGCGATGTCCGCGCTGGCCGAGGGGCTGGATGCGGCGGGCGACCGGTTCGCGATCTGGGGTTTCTCGTCGCTGAAGCGCGACCGGGTGTTCCTGACGCGCGTGAAAGGCTTCGAAGCGCAGATGGCGCCGCCGATCCACGCCAATATCGCGGCGCTGCGCCCGGGCCATTACACGCGGCTGGGGACCGCGATCCGCCATGTCTCGGCACAGCTCGCGCAGGAGAGCGCGAGCCGCAAGCTGCTGATCGTGCTGACCGACGGCAAGCCCAACGATCTGGACCACTACGAAGGCCAGCACGGCATCGAGGACAGCCACATGGCCGTGCGCGAAGCCCGCCGCGCGGGCCAGAGTCTGCACGGCGTCATCATCGACGAGGACGGGCAGGACTGGTTCGCGCGCATTTTCGGGCGCGGCGGCTTTACCCTGCTGCCCCGGCCCGAACGGCTGCTGCGCGCCCTGCCCGATATCTACCGCTCGCTCACACAGGAGACCTGACATGCGCAAACTGACCCTTCTTCTCGCCCTCGCCCCGGCCGCCGCACAGGCTGCAAGCTTCGAGCGCCCGATCCCGCAGGCGCAATCGGCCACCGCCGAGTTCTGGTTCGCATTGGCCACGCTGGCGCTTATCGCGGCGCTGGCGGTGATGGCGCGGGTGGTCGCCCGGCGATGAACGCGCGCTGGTCCCCCGCCCGGATCGCGCTGCTGCTCTACCCGTTCGGCTGGGGCGCCTTCGCGGTCAACGTATTCTTCGCCTCGCTCATCGGGTCGTGGGTCGGGCTGCCGGTCGCGTCTCCGGTCGTTTCGCTGGGTCTGGGCGCGGTGGTCGCCGTGCCTGCAACCTACGTCTTCGCATGTCACATCCGGCGGCTGATGGACGCCGCCGAGAGCTGAAAGGAGCCGATCATGGCCCTATCATCCGCAGAACTGATGCGCCGCTGGCAGGGCCCGGCGCTGCTGTCGGGCGGCTTTCGTCCGTTCTTCTTCTTCGGCGCCGTCTGGGCTGCGCTGGCGATGGCGCTTTGGGTGCTGGCACTGACTGGGCTGATCGAGCTACCGACGCGGCTCGACCCGGTCAGCTGGCACGCCCATGCCTTCCTCTTCGGCTATCTCGGTGCGGCCATCGCGGGCTTTTTGCTGACGGCGGTGCCGAACTGGACCGGGCGGCTGCCGGTCGTGGGCTGGCCGCTCCTTGGCCTCGTCACGCTCTGGGCGCTCGGGCGGCTGGGGTTGCTCGCCTCGGCGCATCTGCCTTTCGCGCTGGTCGCGAGCGTCGATCTCGCCTTCCCGCTGGCGCTTGGCGGAGTAGTGCTTCGTGAGATCGTGGCAGGGAAGAACTGGCGCAACCTGCCGGTGCTGGTATTGCTGAGCGTCTTCACCCTCGCGGACCTTCTGTTCCTGATCGAGGCGGCCCGCGGCGGCTATGCGGCAGCGGGTATCGGGATGCGACTGGGCCTTGCCGCCGTGCTGATGATGGTCGCACTGATCGGGGGGCGGATCATCCCCTCCTTCACACGCAACTGGCTGGTGAAGGAGAACCACCCCGCGCGCCCCGCCCCGCCGATGCAACGCTTCGACAAGCTTGCGATGCTGGCTGCGGGTGCGGCGTTGCTGGCCTGGGTCGCGCTTCCCGAAGCGGGACTGACTGCGGCGCTGCTGCTCGCGACCGGCGTGCTGCATCTCGCGCGGCTGTGGCGCTGGAAAGGCGGGCTGACGCTGCGCGCGCCGATCCTGTTCGTGCTGCATCTGGCCTATATCTGCCTGCCGCTCGGAGCGCTGGCGCATGGGCTCGCGATCCTGTTCCCTGCGGCCCTCACCCACGCCACGGCGCTACATCTGTGGACGGCAGGCGCGCTTGGCGGGATGACGCTCGCGGTGATGAGCCGTGCGTCGCTCGGCCATACCGGACGCCCGCTGGAGGCCAGCGCCGGAACCGTCGCGGTCTATGCCGCCCTCTTCGTCGCGATGATCGCACGGCTCCTCGCGGGATGGCTCGGCGTGAGCGCGCTTTATTCGATCTCCGGCGTGGCTTGGTGCGCGGCTTTCCTCGGCTTCGCGATCCTCTATGCTCCGGTGCTGTGGCAACCCAGACGGAGGGCGCAATGATGTGGCTGGCTTATGGCGGAGTGTTCGCCGCCTTCCTCGCGACCCATTCGATCCCGACGCGTCCGACGGTGAAGGCGCGACTGGTGGCGGCAATCGGACCGGCAGGCTTCGGGCTTGGCTATTCGCTCCTGTCGACGGCGATGCTGCTGATCCTGATCCGCGCCGCCGCATGGCCCGATCCGATCTATATCTGGCCGCCTACGCTATGGGCGATGGAGGCAACAAAGGCCGGGATGGCGCTGGTCTGCATGTGGTTCGCGGTGGCGCTCGGCCATGCCAACCCGTTCTCCTTCGGCGGCAGCCGCCGCAAAAGCTTCGACCCCGATCGCCCCGGCATCGTGCGCCTCACGCGCCACCCGATGCTGCTGGGCCTCGCGAGCTGGGCCGGGCTGCACATGCTGCCGAACGGCGATCTGGCGCATGTGCTACTGTTCGGGGCACTTGGAGGCTTCGCGCTTCTTGGCATGAGACTGATCGACCGCAAACGACGGCGGGAGATGGGGCCGGAGGTCTGGACCCAGACGCAGCGCCGGACGAAAGCGGCTCCCGCCCTTGCAGGGCTCACGCTTGCCGATCTCGGGCGTGCGGCGCTTGGCCTCGTGGCCTACTTGGCGCTGCTGCATCTGCATGAATATTTCGCAGGCGTCGCTTTGGTTTAGAGTGCGCGCGTTTCGAAAGCCTCGAGGATGACCGTGAAGGCTGACACGTCCCATCAGTTTCCATGACGAGAAGCCGACATTCGTTGTTTATTGGACAAATGTCCGCTAAGGGCCGACCGCGACGCACTGATGGAAATCGGCAGGAAACGGACGTCCGCTTCGCCAGACACGACCGGCAGCGACGCAGGCTCGCTGCCGGTCGCGGCGCGCGCCCGGATCACCTGTCCCGTGCCCTCTGCCAATGCGTCACGATGGTGATGACGCGACTTCTCAGGTTGTGTGAGAGGCATCCGGAAACATACATCTCGTTGATTACGATCAAAGAGGAATCCCTCCTCCTATGTTCTTCTTGCTTCGACGCGAAGGCGTCAACACGGAGGAGGATATGGAAATGCGTAATTCAATGTTCACGAACAAGTCTCGCGTATCGCTCGTCGCTCTTGCTGCGGCATTGGGACTTGCGATCGCATGGCAAGCACCGGTCGCCGGTCCGTTCAGCTTCGCGGCCAATGCAGAGGAGTCCGGCGGCCAAGGGACCGGCAAGGGAAATCAAGGCGGTCAGGGTCAGGGCAGCAAAGGCGCCCAGACCGGACAATCTCAGGGTCAGGGCCAAGGCGGGCCGGGCGAAGATTCCGACGGCAAGGGGCCGCAAGCAGGCGCGCCCTCCTCCTCCGGCGGCGGCAAACCGACCTGGTCGCAGGAAGGGATTCCTGAAGTCGAACTGGGGCGCCTGAACGTCGCGCGCTCGCCGGAACATGTGCTCGATCAGGCCTATGAAGAAGCGCTCGCATCGATTTCGCCCGAGATGGTTTCGTTCTACAACCTTTCGCTCGACCAGGCGATCGAGGAGCTCTCCCTGAACTGGGACAACGTGAGCTTCATAGACTCCCCGTTGCAGAACCTCGGCCTTCTGCAGGCGACGCTTGAGGGATCGACCCCGCTGTCTAGCCTTGGCGTCTCGAATGATGCCGACACGCTCGCGGCGATCTTCCTCGGCGCGGCTTCGGACAAGACCGTTCCGATCACGACCGATACGGTGATCGCCGTCACGCAGATCCTCGGGGTGCCGGTCACGGGGGCTGCGGCCGCGTCTCTTGCAGCCGATGCCGAAGCTGTGCGCATCGCGATCCTCGCCGGACATGGCTGATCGCATCTGACGAACATCGACCCGGACCCGCCTCTGGCGCGGGGTCCGGGTCAAGACGACCAACATCTCATAACAAGGAGGCAGTCATGACACGCAAGACTGCAAAGAGCGCAACTGCCGTGGCAGGAATTGCGCTGATCGCTGGGCTGGGGCTCACCGTGCAGCCCGGCCCGAGCTTCGGGACATTCCATCTTGTCGTGCCAAGCGCCCTTGCGCAGGATAGCGGCACGCATACCGATGGCGATCACACGGATGGTGGCCAACAGAAGGGCAAGACCGGAGAGGCCGGGCATGGCTCGAGCAGCGGCGGCCATGAGGACGACGGCTCGCATGAGGACAGCGGTGGCCATGGCGGCGCCAGCGGGTCTTCCGGGCAGGGTCAGGGCGGCCCGGGCGCAGATTCCGAGGGCAAGGGCCCGCAAGCCGGCACCCCGTCCGGCACCCGCGGCACCAAGCCGGTCTGGTCCAAGGAGGGCATCCCGGAGGTCGAGCTCGGGCGGCTGAACGTGGCCCGTTCGCCCGATCACGTGCTGCAGCGCGCCTATGAGGAAGCGCTGGCGACGATTTCGCCGACCATGGTCTCGTTCTACAACCTGCCGCTCGATCATGCGATCGACCAGCTGTCGCTGAACTGGGACAACGTCTCCTTCATAGACTCGCCGCTGCAGAACCTCGCCCTTCTCAAGGACGCGCTGGATGGCAGCTCGGCGCTTTCCAGTCTCGGAGTGACGAACAACACCGCAACGCTGGAGGCGATCTTCCTCGGCACGGCCTCGGACAAGACGGTGCCGATCACGGCGGCCACGGTGACGGCGGTGACGACCATTCTTGGCCAGCCGGTGACGGGCGCGGCGGCGACCAGCCTCGCCGCGCAAGCCGAAGCAGTGCGTATCGCGGTTCTCGCAGGTCACGACGGCTGAGAGGCTATGGAACCGAAGCAACACTCTGCCCTTGCGTGAAGCGGGGGCAGAAGTTTCTTCTTCAACGCGCGCAGTCAGAGATCCATTATGTCGCTGAACAGGACCATCCGGTCAGGCGGATGGATGAGACGGACGGAGAGTCATCGAAATGGTTTTTTCAATCAAGCGGGCCGCAGCCTGCGCCCTTGTCTTCAGTCTTGCAGTTCCGGCGGTAGCCGCGGCGCAGGACTCGGCCAGTTTCTTCAAGGTCGGCACGGCGAGTGTCACTTACGGACCTTACGTGCGCTTCGGGCTCGGGGCAGTAAACACCCGACCGTCCGACGAGCACTGGCTGCCGCCCGGCTACCCGTCCGATCCGCGAATCGATTTCAAC